>DAIMKE010000255.1:0-7520 GCA_036721875.1 Bradyrhizobium sp.
TGCGCGGTCTGCGGAGATCCAGATTGTTGAGGCAAATCTTCTGTGGTCGGAGATGAATTCAAGATGAATAAGGTATTCCGTATCAGAAACGTAGTCCTCCTTCTGCTGGGGCTATTTGTCGTGTGGTGCGCTCTATTTGCCTATCGCAAAAACAACGTCTGCTCGGTTGACGACCATCTGATTCAATCGAGTGTCGACGCGATTGAAGTCGCAAAAAGAAAGATCGTCAAGGACAGGTCGTTCAGCTCCGACTCGTTCGGCAGTGCGCCTGAATTTGTGGATTCGCTTGACGAGACCGAAAACTGCTGTCGCGCAGCCAGAATTCGTACCATCTTCGGGGTGATCGTTTGGATTGTCGATATGCGTGCAAAAGCATCTGCACGCTACCGAGACCGGACCGTGCACGTGGAGATGTCAAACTGCGGTGAGATCTTCGGCGACGATTCATACAAAGATGTAGAGTAATAGGAGATGCAATATGGCTGGAAACGAAGCCAGGTTGACAGATGGTCAGCGTTGGAGCGTGCGGCAATTTCTCGATCATTATTCGAAGCCGTCGGCGTCAGGCACGCTAACGCCGGTAGCTGGTCCGCCCGAGCCTGTTGATGTCGATATGTCGTGGTACATGGAGGATGGGCCGGGGAGATATTATCATCCTGGAATGTTCCCGGTCTTGGACCAGATTATTGACAACCGTAACCTTGCTCCGGGTACTTACGAGTTGGCTAAGCTTGCGGCCGACGAAGATGCTTTGAAAGCCAGAGTATCGCACTATGGAACAGATGTGCGCTCGACGGACTACCCACTGCGGGCAGTAGCATTCGGCAACGAAAGCGCAAGGATCTCTGGAGAGGTTGTGGTCAATCCGGACGGTCCCAAGGTGTTCAGGAAGATCGAAATCAAACCGCTCGATACGAATTTTGATTTTGAACACAATACCAAGAACCCATTAATCGAGGGCAGTCGCGCAGTGGGTCGACAAGTATTTGACCCTGATGGCTATGGTTCCAAATATGAGATTCAGTATCGCGGATATGGACGGCCTGGTGAGCCGGGTCCAGATCGCGGAATTGGTCGGATCTATCATCCCTTCACGGACGCCCAGCTAAGCGCCGCTCGCCGCAAGGAATTTGCGTATCCCGGTAGCGCCCCGTCGGGATTGTTACCGAGCTTTACCGCTGCGCCGCCACTTGCGATCAAGGAGCATCTTCAATACCTGGATCAGGCAAACGCTGGTCAAGCGCGGGTCTCCGGCGCGAGCGCGGCGATGCCGCCTTTCGGCAATCATGCCAGCCCTAACTCGTGGCAAAGCCTCCCTGGTGCTTCGGGCGGCACCCAGGAGCAGCAAAGGCAGTTGCCGCCTTGGATCTTCTTTGGTTCGCCTTAGGCTCGCTGGCTTTCGCCACGTCTGCGGTATTTCGTCATCTCTCAAATAATACTGATGCGCACGGCTGGGTGCGGGCAAGAAGGCGGTCGTGGGATCGAAGGCGCCGCTCGATGAGCTGTGCGTTCGGTCCACTAAACGAAGGCGATTGACTCAAAGGAGCATGCAAATGGCTGAAGACAACCGCGACTTCATCGAGCGTGCCGACTCTGTCGCCGTGAAGCTTCACGGGGAGCCGCTGTCGACTGACGAAATTGCGCGAAACTTTGCGCTCTATGGGCTGCAGAAACGCACCATCGCTCTCGAAAAATTCGACAGCGAGTTGCGCGGCGAGATCGATTCAAGCCCGCACAGTCTGCGCCGGTGCGTGCAGTTGATGGCACTGCGCAAGCAAATGGGCGGCGTTCACGAAGCGCTACGCAAGGCAAAGCGCTAGAACGCGCGAATGCGATCCCCAGGAAATCCATTGCTCGCTGTGCTGGCGCAGGCGCGGATGCGCGCCGCACCGATGTTCGTGAAATGGTGCGAACTGAACGGCGTGGCGTCGCGTCCCGCGGCTCCGGCGCACGTGGCGCGTTTCATCGTCGACTGCGCTCCGCTCGGCATCGAGCGGCTGTGGCCTGCCGTCCAGGAAATTTCGCAGCTGCATGTTGACGTCGGCCTCGCCGATCCGACGCTCGGAGGTCCGGTGGCCGCTGCCATCAGCGATCTCGCAAAAATTGATCCGCCGCGCTCCTGGCCAACGGACCGCAAGCGGCGTTTCAAGTCGCTGCCATATGATCTGCAGGTCTATGTGGCAGCCCACGAACTGCAGCGCGAGAAAGTGCTGCGGCGGGCACAGAACGAGGCAGCCAGCGCCAGGCGGAATCTGGCGGCAGGTCTGAAGGGCGAATGCGACATCAAAGGGAAAAGAAGACACGATGAAAACGACACGCATCCCACCGCTTGAAGACCGCATCAAACAGGTGCGCGCCGACATCGAAAAAATCATAGAGGCGTGGGTCGAGCTGGTCGCGAAAGAGAGTCCCGGAGTCCCGCCCGGCGTGATCCGCAATCTCTTGACTGCGGGTGCGCCGGCATGTCCCTGCGCGCAATTTCTCCAGCTGAACGCCAAGGTGTGATTCTACACCTACCGGTAACGAAGGAATTCCGAAATGACGCTCTACAAGTGGTCGCAGACGGCGGCCAACAACGCCACCGCCGATTCGTCGATCAACTGGCAGGAGGGCCAGGCGCCTTCCAGCGTAAATGACTCTGGACGCGCGATGATGGCCTCGCTCGCCAAGCACCGCGACGACATCGCGGGTGCGATAGTGCCAGGTGGCACGGCGACAGCATACACGATTTCAAGCTACGAGGCGTTCGACACGCTAACCCGGCTCGGAGGGCAGATCATCGCCTTCACGCCGCATGTGACCAACGGCGCGACCGTGACGCTCAATGTTGACTCGCTGGGCGCCAAACCGCTGCGATCGGCGCCGGCGACTGAGCTGCCGGCAGGAACGCTGATCCAAGGGACGCCGTATCTTGCACTCTACAATAGCTCGGATGCCTCGTTCTACCTTCATGGGTTCTATGGCAATCCGTACAATGTGCCTTTGGGCGCTGGGATCGATTATTGGCTTCCGACCGCACCTAACAGTTCGTTTGCTTTTCCGATTGGTCAGGCCATTAGTCGTACGACTTACGCGACTCTGTTTGCCGCGATGGGCATTACTTATGGACCGGGTGATGGCTCGAGTACATTTAACTTACCGGACTGTCGAGGCCGTGTGATCGCCGGCAAAGATGATATGGGAGGCTTTGCGGCTTCGCGACTGAGCGGTGCGAGCATCACGTCCGGGGGGCCCACCAATCTCGGCGGTACCGGCGGCATCGACACGAAAACATTGGCCACGACAAATCTCCCGCCGTACACGCCAGCGGGAAGCGTAGCCGTCACCGTAACATCCCAATCCGGCAATATCCAAGTGAACAGCGGTTCCTCAGCATCAGCTAACCTTCCGGGAGGCGCTACCGACTACCCACAGAAGAACGATAGCGCAATCACGTCATTCGGGTCCGGTACCTTCACAGGTGTCGCGCAGGGAGGTTCAAGCACGCCGTTTTCTCTAGCCCAGCCCACGATTATCGCGAACAAGTTGCTCCGGATTATCTAAGGAGCTTGCTAGTCGATTGCCTGCCTCGATCGCCGGTCGTTCAAGCTTGTACCACGTAACAATCGAAAACAGGACGCAGAGAAAAATCGCACTGTAGCGCCAAGGCTCACACAACCAGTGAGGACGAGGCTAGCGTATGGGATACATCTCGCGTTCTGGGGGTCCAACTAATGTCATATGATTGCAGTCCATTTTCCAGGGTGAGTGAATAAGGTTGCCGAGTTTCTGCGATGGATATCGACTAACCGGGGATGAAGAACGTCACCGCCGCCATCACTACCCGTACATTGGATAAGGCCCAAACGCTCGCTTGATGGGCGAACGATCGAACTAAGAATGACGGTTTGGAAGCGCAACGCAGATCACGTAACCGCTGATCGCGAGAAAGAAGTTGATCCCGACAAAGCCCCATTCCTTAAGAAACGAAATTGGGCACCGGGCGCCCTCTGAGTCGTACTGCAATGTAGGAATGGAAGTAGGCCTCGGCGAGCGCAGCAATAGCGAGCGACGCGTGTGAGCCTTGATTCTTATCCGGTCTACCGGCCGCAGCGTCACTACAACCATTAATAGAGCAAGATATGATCGATCTCGTAGCGCTAAGGGCAGCGAACGCGAAGCGTTGGGCTAATGCCAAACTAACCCGAAACTTCACCCCTATTGCCCGTCGTTTGATGACTCCGATTGCCAAGTCCAGATACCAGGCCGTTTCGGAGAGAACCGGCGTGCCATGGGCGGTGATCGCTGTCATTCACCAGCGAGAGTGCTCGCAGGATTGGAGCGGTTCGTGCCCAGGGCGACCCCTGGAACAGGGTTTCCGTTCGCATACCCGCCGGGAGAGGTCCGTTCGGGTCGTGGGAGGAGGCTGCGATCGATGCGCTGGTCAATTGCGCGCCTCGTGCCGCGCGCAATAAGGACTGGAGCATTGGCCGGACGCTGACCAAGCTCGAGGAATACAACGGGCTTGGATATGCGGCGCGGGGAAGACCTTCGCCGTACATCTGGTCAGGCACCGATCAATACAAATCCGGCAAGTATGTGCGCGACGGTGTCTACGATCCTGGCGTTGTCGACAGCCAGCCCGGATGCGCCGGCTTGCTGATGGCGTTGATGGCCCTTGATCCAACGATCACGTTCACCGGCGCAAGGATCACGCCGTCGATCTCGCCCGTCCCAGTCGAACCGGCCGCCCCGCCTTCTGTCACCAATCCCGCCAAGGGTTCGCTTGGCGCTTTCATTGCGGGCATCTTCAACACGGTCTTTCGGAGGAAGTCATGAGCATCTGGGACAAGACAACGGCATGGTTCAAGGATTCGATAACGATCCTCTGGGCTCGCATTCAGTACGTTGGCGGCATCCTAGCCGCCGGCCTTGTCGCCGCATTCTCCGGCTACGATTTCACGCAACTGACGAGCATGGATGCCAAAGGCGTATTCAAGATGCTCTGTGCGGTTGCTATCTCCGGAATCTTTACCGAAATCGCTCGCCGCAGGACGCTCTGACATGTGGATGACAATCCTATCATTCATCGGCGGTCCCATCGTCAAAGGCTTGATTGATGGCTACAAGGCGAAACTTGCGGCCGGCAATACATCCGAGAAGATCGCCAGCGAAACCGCTTCTACGGAAATCGCGGCGCAAGTCGCCGAGGCCAATGCGATCATGCAGTATCGCATTGCCGAAATCGGGCATTGGTACGAGCCCGACAAGCTGATGGGCTATTTTGTGGCGGTCTATTTCGGGAAGCTCTTGGTCTGGGACAAGGTGCTCGGACTCGGCACGACCGATCCGCTCGCAGGCTTCGCAGCGATCACCTCGAACCTCGTGGTGTCGTTCTATTTCGCGAAGCGAGGTTTTGAAAATGTTGCGCGGATCCTCAAGCGATGACGGATGCGCAGGCCGCTGACGTCAGGGCCATCGTCGTCGAAACGCTGGCCGAACAACAAAGGCTTCGGCAAGAGGACATCGATGCCGTGGTTCTGAAAACCGTCGCGACAACTCTAACCTCGTTCGGAATTGAGGAAGATGATCGGCGTGAGTTGCGCGCTGATTTCCAGCATTTGCGGCGATGGCGAAGAAGCGTCGAACAAGCTCAGAGTTATACTTTCAAGGCCGTCATCACTGTGCTGGTGACCGGGATTGTTGGGGCAGTCTGGCTCGGCATCAAGGCGACGTTAGGCAAATAACTTGGCCACACGCATGTTCAACATTCTCTGACGGTCGCGAAAGGTCAGAATTCAGGAGTAGTTGCATGTACCGTATTCGCGTCGTTGACGGGACTGATGATGAAGCTGCTGACACGCTGGCCGAACTTCATCTGCTGACCTTCCTTGACGCCGCGGCAGTTCCGAAGTTTGATCGGGGACACTGGTGGCTCGCTCTTCACAAGACGGATTCAGTTGCGTTTGCAGGGCTCATTCCCTCCACTCACGTCTGCAATGCCGGCTATTTTTGTCGGGTCGGGGTTCTGAGGCAGCACTGGGGAAACCGGCTTCAGCTGCGATTGATGCGGGCCATGGAGGCGCGAGCTCGCCTGAACGGTTGGTATTCAATCGTTTCCGATACAACCGACAATCTCGCGTCAGCCAATAATTTTATCCGCGCCGGCTACTATCTTTTCGAACCCAAGCATCCCTGGGCCTGGCCGCAAACTCTCTATTGGCGGAAGGTCATCAGGTAGGGGGAGGGCCTGCTCCTACCTTCCTCAATTACGGAATTCGCCCGGTGGCCAGTTGGCTGCCGGGCTTTTTTCCGTTTTGGGAATTTCGTGGAGCTTATGCGGGGTAGCCATGTTAGGCGCACGCCTTGATCATTGGTGAGCAGACGTTAGACTGGCATGGCTCGGTCGCAGCATTTGCGGAATCGACCGAACCAGTGAGGAAGACGCTTATGGTAGGGGACGGTGACCGGCCGAACTCAGATCCTTTCGCGGGACCGGGTACGCAGGTCTATGCCGCGATGGTCGCGCGTGCCAGGGCGCTGATTCCAGGATTGCGCGACCGTGCGTCCAGGACCGAAGAACTCCGGCGGCTGCCGCCGGAGACGGAGCGCGACTTGCATGATACTGGTCTGTTCCGGATCGTGCAGCCGATACGCGTGGGCGGCTCCGAGTTGGATTATGTCGCGCTTATCGATTGCGCCGATGCGCTGGGACAGGCAGATGCGTCCGTGGCGTGGAATTTCGCCAACCTTGCGAGCCATCACTGGATGCTGGGGATGTTTGACCGGTATGCCCAAGATGCGGTCTGGGGGAGGGACGCGAATGCGTTGATTGCATCGTCGTTCATCTTCCCGGCCGGCCGCGCCCAAAAGGTGGATGGTGGCTATGTGCTGAGCGGCCATTGGCCTTTTTCCTCGGGTGTGGAGTCCTGCGACTGGAACATGCTCGCTGGCGTGGTGTCTTCCGACGATGAGGCCGACGGCATCGAGTACCGGATATTCCTGCTCAACCGGAGCGAATACAAGATCAACGACACCTGGAACGCGACGGGCCTTTGCGGTACGGGGTCCAACGATGTGAGGGTCGCCGACACATTCGTCGCGGACAAGATGACGGTGGCGGTGAGCGATCTCACCGGCGGGCCAACACCTGGAAGCAACGTCAATCCCAGCGCACTTTATGCGCTGCCGGTGTTCTCGCTGTTCCCCTATGTTTTGTCGGGTGTCGGTCTCGGCAATGCTCAGGCCTGCCTGAACGACTATATCGAGTTCGCACGGCATCGGGCCTCGACCTATAACCGTGCCAAGCTCAGCGACATGCAGACGACCCAGATCAAGATCGCGGAGGCATCCGCCAAGATCGACGCGGCCCGGCTGGTGATGCGTACCAACTGCATCGATGCGATGGCCGACGCAAGGCGTCGAGAAATTCCTGACCTGTCGGTCAAGACCAGGCTGCGGCGGGACGGCGCGTTTTCGGTGAACCTTTGCACCGAAGCGGTGTCGCTGTTGTTTGCGGCTTCCGGTGCGCGCAGTCTCTT
>DAIMKE010000256.1:0-7507 GCA_036721875.1 Bradyrhizobium sp.
GACGAACTCAGGATCATGCTCAGGGCAGCGCTCGAGCCGCGTCAGTTGGCCGAAGAAACGCCGGTCACCAGGCCTGCCGTCGAGCGGCTCGACGAGGCTCCATCGGCCCCGCTGGAACGCCAGAGCACCTCCGTCAAGCAGGACGAGATTGTCGAGGTGCCGCTCGCTCCGACAGACGAATCCTTGGAATCCACGACAGCTATTCTGCCGGCGCCGTCGGCCGTTCCCTCCATACCCGCGATGATCATGCCCATAGCGAACGGCGGCGGAGCCGGGCCCGCTGGTACATCTGTCCTTGAGAGCCCCGGCGATTGCCCGGCAAACGGCGATCACTTCTCGAGGGCAACGGTCCAGGTCATCGGGATCCTCGAAAAGCTGGGCGTGGCTCCTGCCATCGCCCTGTTCAATGAGCTCCCTGCCGAACTTAGAGCGGCGATCAGCCCCCGCCGGGCGCAGGAGCTTCTGCGTGCGGCGACGGCGCGCGAGCCTCTCGTCAGGCCGCTGGACAAGGGCCAATGGTACTGGGCCGGGCGCCCCATCGAAGTGCCGCGCAAGCGCGCCAAATCGGCTGAATATCTCGCCATTCGAGCGGCGTTTGCAGACTTCTCCGTCTCGCTGATGGAGCACGAAGAGCGGCCCTTCGCCGACGTCGAATTGTTTGATCGTTATGCAAAGAAGAGGGCGAAAGACCCGACCTTCGATCCGGGCTTTGTTCGGGAGTATGCCAGCGGTATCTTGGACACATGTGGAGACGACCGCCTTGTCAAGGTGCATGGCGGCGGACGATGGCTTGCCGGCCGCGAGATCCCGGCGATCCACTGTGGAGAGGGTTATCATTCGCGGAACCGCAACGATGCTTATGGCGACGTTGGCCGGTTCACCGCGGAAACTTTGAAGAGCACCGGTCACCCCTTGAGCGGAGCCGAAATCCGGGCTTTGTTCCCGCCGGAATTGGAAGCGCGCCTCCCGGCTCATGATATTCAGCAGATCCTGCGGATGGCTACGCGCGAAGTCCGCGAGCTGTTTCGACGCGAAAAGGACAGGCTGTGGTGGGTCGATGGACTGACGATCAGCAAGGCTCGACCGCCATCTGTAACGGAGCGGCTGGCCACCGAGACCATCGAAGTCTTGACACGCTCGGGAGCAATGTCCGCCAGAAAGATCCGGCGTATGTTGAGTGAAGACCTCCAGCGCTACTACCCTTCGATCCTGCGGCCGCTTCGTCAACTGCGCGATCTGTGCCCGCAAATCATCGTCGGTGACGACGGCATCTGCTCGCTCGCATCGGCGGAAACACGGCACGCCGCCACTCGGTCGGTCCAGTGACGAAGAGGGAAATCCCATCCAGCTTGGCATCGCCCGCTCCGAGGCAGGCGCGCCGCCGCGCGGATCATCGGAAGACTGCAACAGCTGCGCGCGAGATTCTTCTGAAGGCCGGCAGGCCTCTGGGGAGCTCCGACATCTACTCGAAACTTCCGCAAGAGATTCAAGAACAGATCGAGCCGGACAAGCTCTCCCGCGTCCTCGCTCGTTCTAAGCGCGCGGGCCTCATCTACAAGAACAAGCTGTGGTCGGTGAGGCCAAGCTGGATCGGCAAGCCCGAGCGCAAGCACAACCGGTCGTCACGTGGCAAGTTGGCGACCGCCCGCCGCACATTGGAGAGGGCGTGTCGCGTTGCCATAGATCTGATGCAAGCGTCGCACGCGACGCTCCACATCGAAGACATTTTCCGGCATATCGACGACCCGCACCTCGATCGCCGAAAGCTGATCCGGGCGCTCTGGAATCGTGCTCAAACCGAACCGAGGCTGCGCCCGGTTGGAGATGGGTGTTATTTCTGGGCGGAGACCTGAGGCGAGCGCCTCCACTAGTTCCTCGGCGGAACAGCGGAGCTTACCTCAAGCACGCCGAGATCTCGCGGAGGGCGGCCTGTCGGCAACGGCGAATCTGCTCAGTTCGTGCGTGATGCCGTCGTCCGTAGGTCCATGTCTCGGAAAAAAGGTCTCTCACGCCCACCGTCAGCGATGCGAAATGCTGGGGGTATTGCACTTCCAGGACGGCGTAGATTTCCTTCTCCATACCTGTCTCAAACCTCCAGCGCTCCACGTATTCTTGTTCTTCATCGAACAATCGCAGCACCTCGGAGAGACCGGCAACCACGTCATGGCCGGGCAATAGGGCCAATTCGATCGGCCGCATCCGACGCGTTGCGGAGGTCGGCGCAAACCATCGCCGAGGAGAATTAGCGGTGAGACCCCTCAGGGACCCGATCGTTGGCAACGTGTTGTAGACGGCGTCTGATCCCAGCACGGCGCAGATCAGCGCCGCCGCGTCCTCGCGCGTCATCGCGGCGGCGTGCCGCCCACGGCCACCGTGCGTCATTAAAGATGCTTCCCGGAGATTACGGGCATGCTGCCGCGTCGACGAAACTGGTTGCCCCAAGGACAGGGCGACCTGCTCCACCAATTGAGCGGAATTAACCATCCCCGATCTTCCCCCTAGACTCCACTGAGAAAATCTCAGTAAAGAGATGCCTAGCATCAGTCAAGCCCGCTGCGGGGTTGGCGTGCGAGGGGGCGGACAAGTAAGCACCACCGCCGGAAGTAACAGCGATGCTGTTACGTAACGCTACAGGGAGCTATGTGATGACCGATATCGACAAGGTGAGGCAGGCAATGGAGGACCTAGAGGCGCGGGGTATCAATGCCTCCGTGCGTCGGGTCCGGGACGAAATCGGCGGCGGATCGCCCGGCGACGTCGCCGAAGCCATTCGCAAGGTCAAGGAGGAGCGTGCAGCGCTCAACTCCGTGCGCACCGATCTGCCCGAGGTGTTGCAGAGCAAGTTGTCCATTCTTGCCCTCGATTTCTGGAAGGCGTCGCAGGAGGTCGCCAATCGCGCGATCGAAGACGCCCGTCAGGGGTGCGCAGTGAGGACCGCAGCGGCCGAGGCCCAGGCCAGCGAAGCATTCTGCGAACTCGACGATGCTGAACGCCGCATTGCGGATATCTCCGCCAAGCTCGACGAGGAGCACCGCCGCCGCGCCGACTGCGAAACGAGCGCGCGGGCTGCGTCGGACCGTGCGACGGCGGCGGAAGCCCGCGTGGCGGCGGCGGAAGCCGAGATCCGTGCGATGCGCGACACTGCGAACCGCCGCGAGCGTGAACTCGAGAAGGCCTACGCCGGGCTCCAGAGCATGACCGCAGTCTGGGCCGGCGCTCAGAAGGCCAAGACCGCGGCGAAGCCCGCGGGCAACGGCAAGACGGCGGGTAACGCAAAGCCGGCCGGTCCGGCGGCCTAGACTAGGGCGGCTCCCGCAACGGACGCGCTGACCCGTACGCCGCCGCAGCTATCCACCATCCCGAACAACAAGGGAATATGCACGATGCTCGGATAGGACGATGATCGCGCCGGAGCGATACAAGCGCGGCGCGAATACTACGAGGCAAGACCCCACAGCTACTGGCGCGAATACGCGGCGGAAATGTACGATGCGAGGCTGCGCAGCGAAGTCCGCGACTGCGTCAGCCGGATCGAGTCTATGATCGATGACCGGCGCGCGACGTTCAACGGCGACTCCGAAGCAACAATCAAAACCACCTTGACAATGCGGATGCCCGGCGAGATCGACGCGCGGTTAGACCTCATAATGACCACGTCGCTGAACGCAGCCTTTGCGACGCCGAAGCGGCCAGCGTGCTGGCCGACCTCGTGCAGCGCGCGCCTCGCGATCCCATCGATTGCTTGGGGATCTCGAGGTCGTGGCGCGTCCACCAGATTTGGCTGGAGAGCGTAGTTCGCAACGCGCACAAAGGTCGTTGCTCGCAAAGTCGGCACGACCTGTAATGCGAGCTGGGTGCCGCACTTAGAGCAAGTTGCAATCCGCGCCACCGGCGTGCTGCCTGCCAATGCTACGCGCCGTGCAAAGCGCAGGACGAACGCGGGCCCTGCTCCAGCGCAACCTGATTGACAGCCTAAGCCTCAATCGCCGTGGTGACGATGATGGAGAGCCGCGCGAGACAGTGGATGCATGCGGCTCTCCACGTCTGGGAGGACTACGGCCTAGGTTAGAAGCGTGGCGCGAAAAGTAGGGCCGGCGAACGCGGCTTGGACGACGAAGGTTAGGTCTATTCCGCAGAAGTTCGCTGCCGTGGCGGAGCTCGAACTTATCCCCCGTGCACAACATTCGCCGCCGTCGTTGCCGGCTCCACTGCCGCCGTGGCGACCGCCACCATCATGGGCGCTATGACCGCCTTCCTCCGGCGCCGCGACCGGCGGCGGTCTGCGCCGTTAGGGTATCGGTTGCCAGACCCCTTTCCCGACGTGTTCGCCCGACAAAATCTTGGCGGCTACGGGGGCGCTCAGACATCGCAGACCGACGCGCAGCCGCATGCGACGGTCGGCGCCCGCCATCGGCTCGAGGAATTTCTCGACACCTTTCCGCCGGGCCTTGTTGTGCGGCGTCATCCCGCGCCCGACCTCTACGGCGTAGTCGGCACCGGGCTGGATGTAGAAAATTTTGGGGCCGGAAAAGAAACCTTCGGCCGACAGTCCTCGGTAGTTCAGGCGGTATCGCCTTTCAGGCAGAGGCGGCATCTGATCCGGCTCGACCGGGACGACATCCTGAAGGATGCGGGCGCCAGGCAATGCTCTTGACGTGCGCGGCAAAGTATCGTCGATGCAGTCGAGAGGTCTGAACCCGGCGACCCCAAGCATCAACTCCGATTGCCGGACCAGCTGCTCAAGCCCCGGATCCTCTGCGAGTCCGCTCCCGAAGGGCCGATCAACGTTCGCGAGTGGAACTCCTGCTTCAAAGAGCCTGTCCATCAGCCTTGCCTCGAGATAGGCTGCCTGCGCTTTATCGAAACGCGGGTCCAACGAATAAACGACATACACTTGGGCGTCGGCCTTGAGGTTGGAGGCGAGCCGGTCACCGATCTTGCGGTCGCTATTGCCGTGGCCGAGATAGACGACCTTCCCGTGAACGAGATAACACCTGTACACTGCCAGCTCCGGAAGCAGAGTCTTGAGCACCGGCAATTGGCGAAAGGGACCTGCCAGGACCATTAGCGTGTAGCCGGGCGCCTGCGCCCTGCGAAGTCCGCTCAGGGTGTCCTCCAAAAGCTCGATCGTCGCGACGAAGGGGAAGCCGCGATCGGCCGTCGCGGTGGACTGAGGCAAGACCGGGCGTCCGGTTCTCCTTCTACGGTCATCGGTCATAATGTTGATCCATTACAAAAAATCATCGGGATCTTTTTGTAACCGATGAATCTATCGCAGCAAAGTGCGTCCTGGGATGAGAAGCCTGCATTCCGTCCAATTGGTTAAGACTAGATCGTACGACGGTCTACGGCTCGAGAGCCGATCGAAGTGACAGCTACCCTGGGATTCGTCGGGGGCGACTTAGGCGTACGCCTTCTCCCCGCCCACCGGCAGGCTTGGTGAACTCGACGCCGTAGCGCTGTTCAAGGACATCGGCGGCCGCTTCCAGTACGGCTACACGTCGGTAGTCCATCATGGCCGACACGTCGTTCTCGAGCGAAACGATGGCTTTGCGGGACACTTTTGCGTATTTGGCGAGCGTCGCTTGATCGATACCCACGAGACCGCGCGCCGCACGGATGAGGAATGGCTGCGGCCAGATGTCTGCCACGGATACTTCGGTCGGCATTCCAGGCCAGATCTCTCTCTGGTGCCGGGCCCATCCGGCGACTCACCGCCTAAGAATAGCAAGCGGTTACGCCATGTGAAGCGCCGCGTTAACTTTATGGCTCCCAAAAAGACACCAAAGACTTGACCGCGAGTTATATCGGTGTCATTTAGACACCGAGACATAAGGGTGGCTTAACGATGGCTGCCAGGCATTTCTGCCGCGAGGGTGAAAATGAGCGACGACAATCAGAGCCCTCGCGATCGCGGCCAGCATGACGACGGCGAGCATGCACTCGTGTATTGGCGCGTCCTTCCCGCCAACCGCTTCGAAGCCGAAACGAAGGAGAACCTTCTCGCCTGCATCTCCCGCATCTCGGCCACGTCGGACGAGTGGGGCAGGGCAATCAGGGGCGATCCTGCCGCGGCAGTCAGCTTGGCTCTCTACTTGGAAACGCCCTCGAGGGTGACCTACCGGGTTGATCTCGTAATGACGATGCTCCTACGCGCTGCGATCGACAACGCCGCCGCCGCCACGGTGATGGCACATCGCCTGAACGCTATGCCGCTCAACTTCAAGAAGCGCAGCAAGCTCGCAACCTCTTGGCTGCTTCACTGCATTTGGCTCGGAAGCCGCCGTCGACACCGTGCTTCCTCCCCGCTTCGATCGCACCACGAAGGGCGTCCCCGCTCATGACTATCAAGATGGACCTCGCCGAGAGCGTCATGTCACCGATCGCCGCTGCCGCCCCGCCGGTCGGCCTCCCTGCGCAAGCGACAATGGGAGCACTCGAATCGCTGGCCTACCGCACCGTGTGGCGCGAGCCCTTGATTTCTCGTCGTCGCGCCAAAAGGAGTGCCGGTCGCAAACGCGACATCGTCGCGGGCGACGAAATCCGCCGTTCGGCGAGCGACGCGAACGGTGGCTTCGCCGGGGTTAGGAAGAAATGGGCAGAATACGACTACGAACCTGACGAGGACCTCGAGACCATCGTCGTCAGGAAGCAGCAGCGCGCTTCACGCCCCGTGACCGCGGCCGACGTCGCAGCCCGGCTTATCCTCGCCCGGCAGTTCGACCGGCGGCCGGGACTGCTTGAGGCGATCCGCACCTTCGCGCCGGTGAGTGTCCGCGCCATGCGCCCGCTTCTCGCGCGGGTCGGGGGCGGGAGCCTGACGTGAAGCTTCAGATCATGAGCGACCTGCACCTCGACCATCCCCGAAGCGAGGACCCGCCGCCGCTTGCGGCCGGCGCCGACATGGTCATCGTCGCCGGCGACACGTGCCAGGGTCTCGTCAAGGCCATCGAACACCTGCGTCGGGCCTACCTGGCACCGACAGAGGTGGTCATGCTCTCGGGCAACCACGAACTCTGGTCAGGGAAGCTTTCGGCACCGCTTTCGACCGTCTCGTCACCTCTCCGCACAGTCCCTTTCCCTCACGCCGCGACCGCAGGTACATGAAGAACGAAATTACTCAGCCCACGCCGTCGGAAGCGGAGCCGGACGGAACGTCCTGCTTGCGGCAAGGCTCGGCTCCGGAATCGACGCCGGTCACCACGGCGGGAAATCGATCAACTCCGCTGGAGCCCGAAGGCGGACGCGGGTCGACCGGCTACTCACGTCTGGCCCTGCGCAGCCTACCGCCTGAGGAACAGCACGAGGGCGAAGCCGACCTCGATGTACCGTCCGAGGACGACGACGATGGCGATGGCGATCCTGCCGCATCGCCGTTTGCCGGCGCCGGCGGCAACGCGCCTCGGGATCCTCGCAAAGCGCTGGTTGCCGCCGCGATGGCCGCGGCGATCACGCCCACGATCGAAGAGGAGCTACGCGGCCGGGCGACGCTGGCTCTGGTGGTGTC
>DAIMKE010000257.1:0-7499 GCA_036721875.1 Bradyrhizobium sp.
GGGTCCCGGCTCTGCGGTGCACCGCCAAGAGGCGCTGCACCGCGTCCGGGACACGATCATTCCAACTTCATCCCCTTCACCGCCGCCTCGAGACTCGCCTTCGCCGAGCCCGGCCGCAACGGCTTCTGCTGGCTTTCATGCGGCGCCCAGCCGGACAGCCAGATCACGTCGAAGGTCGCGCGGATGCGGCCGTCGGCATCGGAAAAACGTTCGCCGTAAATCTGCGCCATCCGCAGCATGGTGGTGCGGCGGGTCGGCGTTCGCCGCCGCTCGATCAGGATATTGGTCGCTCCCATGCGCCTGAGATCGGCCATCAGCGCGAACGCGCTGTCGTAGCGCACCACGACGCGATCGACGTCGGTGACCGGCAATGCAAGGCCCGCACGCTGCAGCAGCGCGCCAACATCGCGCAGATCGGCAAAGGGCAGCACGCGGGGCGACACCCCGCCCTCGCATTCGGCTTCCGCCGCCGCAAAGGATTGCCTGAGTTCGGTCAGCGTATCGCCGCCGATCATCGCCGCCAGCAACAACCCGTCCGGCTTCAGCGCGCGGCGGATCTGCGCCAGCACGCCCGGCAAGTCATTCACAAACTGGAACGCGAGCGCGGAGACGACGAGATCGAGTGACTCCGGCGGCAAGCGCAGCGCTTCCGCTTCGTCGGGATCGACCCGGACAATCGAACGAAAGCGATCGGCCAGCGGCCTTCTCAGCAACTCGCCCGGCGTCCAGATATCGGCCATGTCGGAAAAGCTGCGCGTCACCGCCTGCAGCCGATCTTCCATATCCTCCCTGACGCGATCGAGCAGGAACGTGACAGGTTCACCGCGCCGCGCGCGATCACGCCGCGCGCGCAGCATGGCGCGATCGAATAGCGTGGGGGCAGTAGTCGGGTTCGAAGCCATGCCGGTTGGTAGCCGCCTGCCCCATCTCTGGCAATCCTGTGCTTGAGCCGCGCAACACACAACGCTAGCCTCACGCCCATGGACGCCGAAGCATCACCATCACGCGCCATCACCAGCCATCTACGCGGCGCGCTCGGCGCCTGCCGCGACGTGCTCGCGCATATCCCGCGGCTCGCGCTCGACATCGCGCTGCCGACGCTGTGCGTTTCCTGCCGTGAGCCGGTCGATGGCGAGGGCGTCTGTGCGGCGTGCTGGGCGAAACTGTCGTTCATCGAGCCGCCCTATTGCCCGCGACTCGGCATTCCCTTTGTGTACGACCCGGGGCCGGAATTGCTGTCGATGGAGGCCATCGCCAGCCCACCGGCGTACCAGCGTGCCCGCGCCGCGGTGCGCTATGACGACGTCGCCCGCACGCTGGTACATTCGCTGAAATACCAGGACCGCACGGATCTGGCGCCGACCATGGGCCGCTGGATGGCCCGTGCGGGGCAGCAGCTGCTTGGCGAGGCCGACGTGCTGGTGCCGGTTCCGCTGCACTGGCGGCGCGGCTGGAGCCGGCGCTACAACCAGTCCGGTGCGCTGGCGCGGGTGATTTCGCGCCAAAGCGGCGTCAAACTGGCTTCCGAGGCACTGCGGCGGATTCGGGCGACCGAGCAGCAGATCGGGCTATCCCGGCCGCAGCGTGCGAGCAATGTGCAGGGCGCGTTCAAGGTTGCCCCCGAGCGCAGTGCCGATATCGCCGGGCGTCGTGTGATCCTGATCGACGATGTCCTGACGTCAGGCGCCACGGCGGACGCCTGCGCCCGTGCCTTGTTGCGCGCCAAAGCCGCGCAGGTCGACGTGCTGGTGTTCGCGCGGGTTGTGGAGACCCACCGGGCTCCCATATAGTTCAGATAGTTCCGAACCAGAGCGCGCCATGACCGCCATTGAAATCTATACCCGTCCCGGCTGCGGCTATTGCACCGCCGCCAAATCGTTGCTGACGCGCAAGAATGCCGCGTTCACCGAATTGAACGTGGCCGGCGACCCGGCGCTGCGCGATCAGATGTACGACCGGGCCGGATACGGCTCGACCTTTCCGCAAATCTTCATCGGCGCAACCCATGTCGGCGGCTGCGACGAGCTCTACGCGCTGGACCGCGCGGGCAAGCTCGACGCCCTGCTCGCCGGAGAAAAGGCCTCCTCATGAGCGCTGGCTCCACCTTCACGGCCGCCATGGTGCAGATGCGCACCGGACTGTTGCCCGAGCCGAGCCTCGAGCAGGGCATGAAACTGATCCGCGAAGCGGCCGCCCAGGGCGCCGACTACGTGCTCACCCCCGAGGTGAGCAACATGATGCAGCTGAACCGCAAGGCGCTGTTCGAGCATCTCGCCACCGAGGAAGACGATCGCTCGCTCAAAGCCTATCGCGCGCTGGCGGCGGAACTGAAGATCCACCTCCATGTCGGCTCGCTGGCGCTGCGCTTCTCGCCGGAGCGCGCCGTCAACCGCTCGTTCCTGATCGCACCCGACGGCAACGTGCTCGCGAGCTACGACAAGATCCACATGTTCGACATCGACCTGCCCGGCGGCGAGAGCTACCGCGAGTCGGCGAACTACCAGCCGGGCGAAACCGCCGTCATCTCCGACCTGCCGTGGGGCCGCATCGGGCTGACGATCTGCTACGACGTGCGCTTTCCGGCGCTCTATCGTGCGCTGGCCGAAGCCGGCGCATCGTTCCTCACCGTACCGTCGGCCTTCACGCGGAAGACCGGCGAGGCGCACTGGCATACGCTGCTGCGCGCCCGCGCCATCGAAAACGGCTGCTTCGTGTTCGCCGCGGCACAGGCCGGCATGCACGAGAACAAGCGCGAGACCTACGGCCATTCGCTGATCATTGCACCCTGGGGCGAAATCCTCGCGGAGGGCGGTGTCGAGCCCGGCGTGTTCCTCGCCGAGATCGATACCTCGAAGGTCGAAGCCGCGCGTAAATCCGTGCCGTCGTTGCAGCATGGGCGGCGCTTCGGCATCGCCGATCCCAAGGGCGGTCCGGAGCACCTGCATCTTGTCCGAGGCTCGGCATGATCCGCTACAACCTTCGCTGCGAGAAGGGCCATGCGTTCGAAAGCTGGGTTCAAAGTTCCGCGGCGTATGAGAGTCAGGAGAAGCGAAAGCTGGTGAGCTGTCCCGCCTGCGGTTCGGTCAAGGTCGAGCGCGCCATCATGGCCCCACAGATCGTGACCAGGAAGGGCCGCGAGGCTCCCGCACCGGTGCCCACTGCACCCGCAGAAGCGACCGCGTCGGAATCGACGCCGCTGCTGATGGCGCAGGAGCGCGAGCTGCGCGCCAAGCTCAAGGAATTGCGCGACCACATCGTGAAGAATGCCGACAATGTCGGCGAGCGCTTCCCCAACGAAGCGCGCAAGATGCACTATGGCGACATCGAGCACCGCCCGATCTACGGCGAGGCTTCACCCGAGGAAGCACGCTCGCTGATCGACGAAGGCGTCGAGGTTTCGCCGTTGCCGGTGCTGCCCGACGACCGGAATTGAGGTTTCCCACCCTTCGTCATTGCGAGGAGCGAAGCGACGAAGCAATCCATCTTCGTGCTTGTTGAACTATGGATTGCTTCGCTTCGCTCGCAATGACGGTTGGGGCAATATTCGAATCAAGCCGCCACCAGCAGCGCCACGCCGATCACGATCAGCACGATGCCGGACAGTTCGCGCGCCGATAGCGCCTGCTTGAACGAGTAGTAGGCCACGGCCTGCGCAAACAGCACCTCGACCAGCGCCAGCGTGCGCACGTTCGCCGCCGCCGTCAGCGCGAACGCCAGGAACCAGAACTGCGAGGCGAACGCGCCCATGAAGCCCGCGAGCATCGAAGGCCGCCACAGGCCGAATATCTTCACCAGCACATCCGGCGCGCGGGCGAGCAGGTAGATCGTCAGCACCAGCGTCTGCACGAACAGGCCGAACACCAGCGTGTACGACGCCGCCGTCACGAAGGAGACGCCGGGCACCGTGATGATGGCGCCGCGAAAGCCGATCGCCGAGAGTGCGAAGCAGCCAGCGGCGACCAGGCCGATGATGGTCGGCTTCAGCTCGGCAAAGCCCTTTTCGCCGCCCGGCCGCAGCGCCGTGATCACCACGCCTATGGTCGCGATCAGGATCGCGACCACCTTCAGCAGCGTCAAATGATCGCCGAGAAAAACGAAGCCGAAGATCGCGGTCTGGATCGCCTCGGTCTTAAGGTACGCCGTCGTCACCACGAACGAACGGTCGTTCATCGCCAGCAGCATCAGGCCCGTGGCGACGATCTGGCTCAGCGCGCCGAGCAGCAGCCACGGCCAGAACATGGCCGTCGGCCACGGCACGGTGTCGCCGGTGAAAGCCACCACGACCGCGAAGAACACGATCGAGAACGGAAAGCCGAACAGGAAGCGGATATTGGTCGCGCCCCAGGTCCCGAGCGGTCCCGTCAACGACCGCTGCATCGCGTTGCGCGCGACCTGGCCGAGCGCAGCGATGATGGTGAAGGGAATCCAGAGCGAGGCGACGGTGAACATGGGAAATACCGGCCGGAAGATCGCCGCACCGTGCCGGGCGGCACGGGTGCGGTCAACCGGAGCGGCGTCATGACAGGATTGCGCGCCAGGATTCTCGCGTCGTCCCGGCGAACGCCGGGACCCATCGTAGGATGGGTCCCTGCGTTCGCAGAAAACGCCTACGCCCCCTCCGCCACCACCATGTAGTTCACGTCCATATCGGACGAGATGCTCCAGCGGTCGGCGAGCGGGTTGTAGACCACGCCGGCCTGTTCGGTGATGGCAAACCTGTTGTGGGCGAGATGCTGCGCGAGTTCGTCGGGGGTGACGAACTTGTCCCATTGATGGGTGCCGCGCGGCAGCCAGCGCAGCACATATTCCGCGCCGACGATCGCCAGCGCAAAGCTCTTCCAGTTGCGGTTCAGGGTCGAGACCACCATCATCCCGCCGGGCTTGACCATCGCCGCGCAGCGCGAAAGGAACGCGCCGACGTCAGTAACGTGCTCGATCACTTCCATCGCCAGCACGATGTCGAAGCGCTCGCGCACGTCCATCGTCTCGACCGTGGTGCAGCGGTAGTCGATCGACAGATGCCCCTTGTCGGCATGCAGCTTGGCGGCGGCAATATTGGTCGCCGACGGATCGATCCCGATCACCTGCGCGCCCAGTCGCGTCAGCGGCTCGCACAAAAGCCCGGCGCCGCAGCCGATATCGAGGATACGCAGGCCCGACAGGCAACTCAGGCTTTTGACGTTGCGATCGAATTTTCGGCAGGCCGCGTCCCTGATGTAGCCGAGCCGCAGCGGGTTGATCTTGTGCAGCGGGGCCATCTTGCCCCGGGGATCCCACCACTCGTCCGACAGCTTCGAAAATTTCGCGACTTCGGCCGGGTCGACCGTACTGCCGCTGGAGGAAGAACCGGCGGAGGATTTCTGCTGCATCGCCATGATTCAGGTACCGGCCGGTCGTGCGGTGATGGCGCTGCGAAACGCCAGCGGCGACGAAACGGTGCTGATTTTTTCTTCGCTCTTGCCGACGCCAAGGATCGTCACATCGCCATAATCGAAGATACGGCCAAGGATGGATTGATTGACATCGACGCTTTCGACCTTGTCGAGACTCATTTCAAACGTCTGCCGCTGGATGAAACCCGTCTTGTGGATGATACGCAGATCGGTGACGTCGGTTTCAGTGGTCCATTGATGGAACCAGGCCGTGATCGTCTTGTACAACGCGGCGATGGCGGCGATCGCGGTTATCGCCAGGCTCAGCAGCGCCGGCGCGCCGGTCGGTACCTGATACGACAGAACGAGGAAGATGATCGCCACAACCCAGCCGACTATCGCAGGCAGGAAGAATATCCAGTGCGCGTTGGTCGAAAACAGCACCTTCTCGCCGGGCTGGAGGATTTCATCGATATAACGGCCCATACACCTGACCTGAATTAACCCGCTACCACGGCATTTAACGTCATTTTAAGTCGAAAACGTGCCCGGTTGCTTGCCCCACGCCGCGCCGCTATGTATACGCCGCTTTCGACCCGGGCGCTCCAATTTCCGTGCGGGTCATCTAACTTATCCTCACAGGGAATGCACGCGTCGTCATGGGCCGCCTCGTGATGAAATTCGGCGGTACGTCCGTCGCCAATATCGACCGAATCCGCAACGTCGCGCGTCACGTCAAACGCGAAGTCGATGCCGGGCACGATGTCGCCGTCGTGGTGTCGGCCATGTCCGGCAAGACCAACGAACTGGTGGAATGGTGCCGCGACGCCTCGCCGATGCACGACGCGCGCGAATATGACGCCGTGGTCGCGTCGGGCGAACAGGTGACATCGGGACTGCTGGCGATCGCGCTTCAGGCGATCGGCATTCAGGCCCGCTCGTGGCAGGGCTGGCAGATACCGATTCGGACCTCGGATGCGCACGCCTCGGCGCGGATTCTCGAAATCGACGGTTCGGAGATCGTCAGCCGCTTCAAGGACCGCAAGGAAGTCGCCGTCATTGCCGGCTTCCAGGGCATCAATCCGCAGACCAACCGAATCACCACACTCGGGCGCGGCGGTTCGGACACCTCGGCGGTGGCGATCGCGGCGGCGATCCACGCCGACCGCTGCGACATCTACACCGACGTCGATGGCGTCTACACCACCGACCCGCGCGTGGTTCCAAAGGCGCGGCGGCTCGACAAGATCGCGTTCGAGGACATGCTGGAACTGGCATCGCAGGGCGCCAAGGTCCTGCAGGTGCGCTCGGTGGAACTCGGCATGGTGCACAACATGCCGGTATTCGTCCGTTCCAGCTTCGACAAGCCGGAGGATATCGACCCGCACGGCACCCCGCCGGGCACGCTGATCTGCAGCGAGGAGGAAATCATGGAAAGCCACGTCGTCACCGGGATCGCCTTCTCCAAGGACGAAGCCCAGATTTCCGTGCGCCAGATCGAGGACAAGCCCGGCGTCGCGGCTGCGATCTTCGGGCCGCTGGCGGATGCCAATATCAACGTCGACATGATCGTGCAGAACGTCTCCGAGGACGGCAAGACCACCGACCTCACCTTCACCGTTCCGGCGTCCGACTATACCCGCGCCCGCGATACCATCACCGCGTCAAAGGACAAGATCGGGTACGCCCGGCTCGACAGCGCCACCGACGTGGCGAAGGTCTCCGTGATCGGCAGCGGCATGCGCAGCCATGCTGGCGTCGCCGCCAAGGGCTTCAAGGCGCTGTCCGAGCGCAACATCAACATTCGCGCCATCACCACCTCCGAGATCAAGTTTTCGGTGCTGATCGACGCCGCCTATACCGAACTTGCGGTACGCACGCTGCATACGCTCTATGGGCTCGACCAGACCTAGAGCCTCTTCCACCCCGACAGAATCGGAACGGGGCTCCAGATTTTTGTTTTGACGCGTTTTCTTGGCGCGAACCGGTTTCCACTTCGCTGGAAAACGCTTTAGAACGATTTTCTCCAGAGCTCGCCGCCCCATCGTCTGATCGTCAGACCAGCGGTGTTTTGGCAGATCTTGCGCTTCGCTGGCGCAGCATCGCCAATGACCCACACGTTATTGT
>DAIMKE010000258.1:0-7492 GCA_036721875.1 Bradyrhizobium sp.
CTCCATGCCCTCGGTGACCTTGCCCCAGACCGTGTACTGGCCGTTGAGGAAGGAAGCATCGTCGAAGCAGATGAAGAACTGGCTGTCGCCGGAATCCGGGCTTTGGGCGCGTGCCATCGAGGTGGTGCCGCGCACATGCGGTTCCTTGTTGAACTCCGCCTTCAGCTTCTTGCCGGAACCGCCGGTGCCGGTGCCCTGCGGGCAGCCGGTCTGCGCCATGAAACCTTCGATCACGCGATGGAACACGATACCGTCGTAGAAGCCCTCGCGTACCAGTTCCTTGATCCGGGCGACGTGGCCCGGCGCCAGATCGGGGCGCATCTCGATGGTGACGGGGCCCTGGGTGGTTTCAAGGATCAAAGTATTTTCTGTATCAGCCATGCTCTTTTCTCTTCTGGTTGGGGTGGACGTTTGCGGGTTCTGAAGGGGATCGCAAAAGGCCTGCCGGCGACCGCGCCGCCCAGTCCCTCGGTAAATGGCAACGGCGTACAGCGTTGCAATGTTTCCATCACGGCCGTCCGGTATGCCAGCCGGTCGTTGTCGCTGGCGCTTTCGGACTCGTAGGTGATCCTGGGACGACCCAGGATGGCGCCCTGGCGGTTGAAGCTGACGATGACCGTGATGTCCATCGGGTTGGCGCGTGACGCTGGCGGCGGTCTCCAGCACGAATGCAACCTGGCAAAGACATCCTTGATGGTGTCGAGCTGCTCGCCTTGCGCCGATGCCGGCGCGCCGAACGCAAGCCACAGCAGCGCCGCCGCAAACCAGTGGAATGGCTTGCTGCGCGGCGTCGCCATGGCCTCACTTGACGTCGGAGCCGACTTGCACCTTCACCATCTTGTCGGGGTCGGTGACCTGGCCGCCGGGCGAGCCCGGAGGCGCCTTCTTCAGCTTGTCGACCACGTCCATGCCGGACACGACCTCGCCGATCACGGTGTACTGGCCGTTGAGGCTCGATCCGTCCGCGAACATGATGAAGAACTGCGAGTTGGCGCTGTCGACGCTGTCGCCGCGGCGCGCCATGCCGACGATGCCGCGCTTGAACGGCACGTTGGAGAATTCCTGCTTGAGGTTCGGAAGTTTCGAACCGCCGGTGCCGTTGAAGTTCTGGCCGTCGCCGGTCTGTGCCATGAAGCCGTCCATCACGCGGTGGAACGGCACGTTGTTGTAATAGCCCTCGCGCGCGAGCTGCTTGAGGCGCTCGGCGTGCTGCGGCGCGAGGTCGCTACGCAGCTTGATCACGATGCGGCCCTTGGTGGTGTCGATCACGATCGCGTTCGCCTTGTCGAGATTGGCGGGAAGCGGCTGGGCGATCGCGGGCACGGCGCAGACGAGCGCGGCGACGAGTGCGAGAATTCGGATCATGAAAACTCCGGTCAGGTGAAAGCAGGAAATCGTTTCAAGTCGCTGAGTGACGCGTCAGCCCGCGAATTTGGACTTCAGGCTGGCAGCAACCGATGGGGGAACGAACGCCGAGACGTCGCCGCCCATGGCTGCGATTTGGCGTACCAGTGTGGCGGTGATCGGGCGAACCGCGACCGAGGCTGGCAGGAACACAGTGTGTACCTCCGGCGCCATGGTTTCGTTCATGCCCGCGATCTGCATCTCGTAGTCGAGGTCGGTGCCGTCGCGCAGGCCCCGGATCATGATGGTGGCGCCGGCCTTCTGGGCCGCCGTGACCGTCAGGTTGTCATAGGTGGTGGCGTCGAACGCGCAGCCGGCCTTGGCGGCGATGGGTGCGAATACCGCCCGGGCCATGTCCAGCCGCTCCTCGGTCGAAAACAGCGGCTTCTTGCCGGGATGGACGCCGATCGCGACGATCAGGCGGTCGCACAGGCCGACGGCGTTCTGGACCACGTCCAGATGGCCGTTGGTGACGGGGTCGAATGAGCCGGGATAAAGCGCGATACGGGGCATAGGACCCGTCTACCCCGCCCCGGGCGGTCCGGCAAGCCGGATAGGGTTCCCCACAGGCGGGGCCTTTTATTTCGGATAGGTCACTGAACCAGTCTCGGGCCCCGGGCATATCCCCTGGCGAGACGGGATTGTTTCGTCAGCCAATGGCCGACGAAACAAAATCGGACGCGGACGAAATCGTTTTCCGACCCGGCGAAGACAGCCGGAAACCTGCACTGCCTAGAACCACCACCAACGAAACGACGGGGCCGCGAAAGGCCCATTCAGGGGACCGTCATGATCAAGGCTATTTCCGCCATCGCTGCTGCCGCCTTCGTCGCCGCCGCGCTGACCGTGCTGCCCGGCTTTGCCCCGGAGGTCGCAGCCAGCGTGCCGCAGGCGCTCGCCAAGGGCGATCGGCTGGAAATTCGTACCGTCAAGGATTGCTCGCAGCAGTCCTGGCCGAACTTCGAGGCCTCCTGCCTCCGCACCACCGGCTCGAAACCGGTCAAGGAAGCGCGCCTGGTTACCGCTGACCGTACGCCGTAGAGCGTCCGACCTTATCAGTTGCTGCCGGATTGCTCTGGTTGAGGTCCTCGGGATGCCCCCTGGGGGCCTCTTTGATTCCGTGGGACAGCGCCCCTCCCGCAGCGAGCTTGAAACCGCCCCCTCCCCGGTCATCGATCCATAGGCCGCGACCATCGGAACGCTTGGTGTTGTGTACGAAAGCTTGGTGGGTTGCACCATTCTTCACGTTCGCCACGCCAACATCATGGCTGATAGCTCGAATACTGCTTCGCGAATTTGCTGGGTGTAACCCCAGTGGTCTGGGAGAACGCTCGGCTGAAGTGACTCAGGCTTTCGAAGCCAACCGCAAATGCGGTCTCGGTTACGGTGTGGCCCCTCTTGAGCAGTGTCGCGGCAGCATCCATGCGGACCCGCAAGAGGTAGGCATGGACCGTACTGCCGACCAGCATTCTGAACCCATGTTTGAGCTTGCGCTCATTCAAGGCCACTTCTCGCGAAAGGCGGGTGATGGTCCATCCCTGACCGAATTTCGTTTCGAGCAAATGGCGCGCTTCGAGAATACGACGCCGGTCCTCGGGTCGGAGAGCCGGTCGGGCAAGCGAGGGCAACTGTTGCAGAGACGTGACTGCAATACCGAGACATTCGATCGCCCTGCTGTAAAAAAATAGCCGGCGAGCGAGGCCGGCATCCAGTTTGCACGAAGCAAGGCTGCGCGCTGCATTGAGCATGGATGTCGAGGCTGGAAATCCCACAAGGCACACGCCTTCCTCGGGCAGGCTATGCTGGGTCAGCAAATCGCCACCCAGATGAGCGAGCGTCGGTCCGCCGGCCTCCAGCAAAAGTTGCCTCTCGAATCGAAGATCAACCGTGTTCAGCCGTTGACCGCCCGGCAGAAAATTCTCGCCCTTGCAGTATCCCTTGCTGCTGAAGACCGCTGCCATCCCCGGGCTTATCTCGAGCGGTTTGGCCCCGACGACGGACAAGCTGCCGCGGCCATCAAGAAAGATGCTCAGCGAAAATGTCGCCGGTCCCTCCGGATAGAACGTGGTGTCCTGCTCGACGACTGTATCCAGGACACCGATGGTTATTCCGAGATGCGGCTGCTCAATGCGGACTTTGCTTTCCCACCCGAGCGACCTGACTTCCTGATCGACAGCGGCGCGCCAATTTGGATGCGTTCCAATCTGCTGTGGCGCCGAGGGCGCATCGCCGTTCAAATTGTCCTGCTCCCGCATTTCGTCCCACTTGAGCAAATCCGGGACCCACTATCGCTAGACAATATAGCGCGCGCCCCCGATCACAGTCTCATGAAACCGGTTGGATCAGGGCGCAATTAGACATGTTCTTGAATAGCTGGAAAGCATCCGCAGCGACGGTCGCGATGATTGCATCGGTATCGAGCGGGCCATCGCGGGCACAAGGTGTCGCGCAGCCGTTGACGCCGATTACAGTCTCTCCGCCGACACAGGTCGTGCGGCAACAGAAACAACGAAGACCCACCTCCCGCCAAGCGACCACACGAGCACCGATTGCCGCGACACCAGCGAGGCCGGCCACCGATAACGCCGGCGGATCGCCTGACCTCGCAGGACAAGCCGTGCTCACCGGCAACGCAACGCTTGCCAGCAATCCGAACCTGCCGCTTGCAAAGATCGACGGTGGCGTGTCGGTGGTGACCTCCGAACAACTACGACAGAACGACGTCCGATCGGTCGGTGACCTTCAGAAGGTTTTTCCCGGACTCGTTATCGAGAACCGCGGCAATCGCGCCTATGCAAACTTCACCGTGCGCGGCGTGTCGTCTCCTGATTTCTACAACCCTGCAGTGCAGGTCTATATCGACGGAGTTCCGCAAGCATACTCAGCGATGGTGCAGGATCTGGAGAACGTCGATCATGTCGAATTTCTGCGCGGCCCCCAGGGCACGCTGTTCGGCCGCAACGGCTTCGCAGGTGTGCTCAACATCGTTACGCGAAAGCCGCGGGAGGCGACGGCCACGGTGACTGGAACCGCCGCCGATCGTCGAAAGGACATCGGGGTCTCGGCGACCGGAGTGGTCATACCGGACACGCTGTTCCTGGACCTTTCCTTGAAGGCGATCGATCAGATAGGCCAGATACGGGACATCGCCAGGGGGAACGAACCGATCGACAACTCAAGATCGTTCAATGGCCGGGCCGGCATGCGCTACGCCCCCAAGGGTGGGCCATTCGATGCGAATGTCTGGGCATCGCATGACCGTCTCAGCTCGCACGAGGAGACAGCGATTCTCGACCAGGACGTCCCGGCTCGCATCTATCGCAGCCCGCTTCTGGGATATCCGTACAACAACATCGACCGCAACATCACGACCACGGGTCTGAACTGGAACTATCGCTTCGGCGAATTTACGCTGTCGAACATGACGTCCTATCAGGACGTCGAGCTAAAGCGGCAGCTCTTCGGATTTCAGTTTCCGGAAACGACCGGCGTATTCAACCAGGAGCTCAAGGTCGCCTATAACAATGGCGGCCCTCTGAAGGCCATCGCCGGTGTATCTTTTTCGAACGAGGCATTCGAGCGAACCGCCTATGTTCAACTTCCATTTCAGAGCGCCAACCACGTCGACAGTCAACATTTCGCGGTGTTCGGTGAGGGAACTTACGCTCTGACAAACCGGCTCGATCTGACGGTCGGCGGGCGAGCGGGCATCGACTGGTCTTCGATCAATTTTACCGGTCTTGACCTGGCAACTTTTGCACCGCTGGCCTTCACCAACCAGGTGGAATTCAGCAGTTTCCAGCCAAAGGCGTCGCTGGGCTATCAGCTGACGGATGAGTTGCGCGTCTATGGATTGGTCTCGCAGGGTTACAAGCCGGGAGGCTTCAATCACGCCGTATCATTCGCGGCCGACGCCTTGCCCTATCAGCCCGAGACGGCCTGGAACTACGAGATCGGCTCCCGCCTCGACCTGTGGAACGGCCGTCTGCTTCTCAAGTCCGCGCTCTATTACATCGAGTCACAGGACAAGCAGATCTATGTCGGCCCGATCGGGTTGCAGGTAATACGCAACGCCGGGGAGGCCGTCAGCAAAGGGCTCGAGCTCGAGGCGACGGTCAAGCCCACCAATCGCCTGACCTTGACCGCAAATGCCAACTTCGGCCGGTCGGAGTTCACCGATTTCATCGATCCGCTGAGCGCCGTCAACTACAACGGCAAGCAAGTACCCTATGCGCCGGATGTCACGGCCAATCTCTTCGGACGTTACGTGATCGATCAGACGTTCACGCCGATCGACATAGCCCTGACCGGCGCTGCGCACTATTTCAGTCAGGTGTACTTCAACGAGGCAAACACGCTCGGTCAGGGCGAATATGCCACCTACGATGTCGGAGTCGAGTTTCTGGTTCCGAAAGGGCCGACGTTCAAGCTGTTCGCGCAGAACCTGACCGACGTGGTTTATCGAACCAATAGCTTTGCCTTCTCGGGCCAGGTGCTCAGCACCATCGGTCAGGGACGCCTGATTGGTGCCTCGGGAAGGTGGCAGTTTTGATGGTGGCTGCGGATGGCTCACGCGTCGCGATCAGCTCCCGCGCAAATGTCGTGATCGCAATCGATCGAATTGGCGCGACCACGAGCAAGGCAGTGAGGATATGAGTCGTCCCTTTGCGGTGATTATCGGAGCCGGCGTCGCCGGCATATCGGCGGCATGGTGGCTCGCCAGGTCTGGATGGCGTTGCCTCGGCCGAGAGCTATTGCGCTTGCGCTACCGTGATTTCCTCAAGGATATTCCTTACCTTGCCGTCCGACGGAACGACCTGATCAGGATTTTGCACGATGCTCTGGATCAGAACACCGAGTTGAAGTTCGGCTGCACGCTTGAGGCGATTCAGACCGACGGGCGGCAGGCTGCCATCACGCTCGGCGACGGCTCAGTCATCACGGCCAACCTCGTCATCGGCGCCGATGGCTTTCGCTCGGCGACGCGTCGGATGGTGTTTGGCGTAGACCAGAGTCACTTCGAGCACCTCGGCTATCGCTTTGCCGTCTATGACATCGACGACAACATCAAGCTGGAGTCGGACTTCCTGTCATTTGCGGAGCCCGGCCATCTGGCCGAATATTATGCGCTCAACGGCGGACGGCTGGCGGCCATGCACGTTTGGCGTGCCCCTGAGGCGACCGAGCCTCCACGATCGGACGACCACTGGCCAATGCTGGAGCGCGTATCGGCCTCAAGCCATCCGATGGTGCGCCAGTTCCTGAAAGATGGCGCAAAGGGCGGCGAGGTGCCGACCATCGATAGCCTGACCATGGTCAATTTGCCTGCCTAGTCGAAGGGGCGGTTGGTGCTGCTTGGCGATTCTGCGCACTGTCTGACTTTGGTATCAGGACAGGGAGCGGGAATGGCGATGGCCTCCGGCGAAGTGCTTGCGCAGGAATTGGCACGGCAACCTGTGTCAGAAGCGCTTGCCGCCCATGATCGCCGCCTGCGTCCGGCGATCGTGAGGCTGCAGCAACGGAGCCGGCGGATGGCTGCGATCTTCATTCCTGCAAGTGCCTTCGCATTCCATGCGCGGAACTTCACGCTTCGACATATGCCGCGTGCCTGGCTCGGTGCGTACTTTGCCAACTCCATTCGTTCGGAGATTGAACTCGTCTCGACATAGCGATCCCTTGGGCAACGGCGGTTGTCCGATTGTCTGCATCAACGACACCCGGATGGAACGAAGCGTAGTCCGGGAGCGGTGCCGGCAGACAGGCTGATCGCGGGTGAGCCTGTCATCGGGCGCGCGTTCGCGCGACCCGTTGGCTCCGCCCGGCTGCTTCAGTGCCCGTTGCCGTTCTCGGTGTCCTCGCCGATATGCTCGACCGACACCACGTGCTCGTCTTCGGCGGTGTCGAACACGATGACGCCTTGTGTCGAGCGGCCGGCGATCCGGATGCCCTCGACCGGGCAGCGGATCAACTGGCCTTTATCCGTCACCAGCATGATCTGGTCGCTCTCTTCCACCGGGAACGACGCCACCAGCTTGCCGTTGCGGTCGTTGACGCTCATGGCGACGATGCCTTTGCCGCCGCGGCCAGT
>DAIMKE010000259.1:0-7468 GCA_036721875.1 Bradyrhizobium sp.
TGGTGTTCGCGCTCGCCAACAACACCGACGACCAGCTCGACCGCCTGATCGTCGCGCCGCACTACCGCATCGTGTCGTCCGGCCTGCTGTGGCCCGATCTCGGCCTGTCGCGCATCGCAACCATCACGCCCTCGGTCGGCGATCGTCCCGAGCGTCAGGAAAGCGCCACCGCCGACATCTTCCGCATCACGCTCGACCCCGGCTCTGTCGTCACCTTCGTCGCGGAGTTGCGCACCGACAAGCTGCCGCAGCTCTATCTGTGGGAGCCCGACGCCTACAAGGACAAGGTCAATTCGTTCACGCTCTACCAGGGCATCGTGATCGGCATCTCCGGCCTCCTGGCCCTCGTGCTCACGATCCTGTTCGTGGTCAAGGGCAGCATCATGTTCCCGGCCGCGGCCGCGCTGGCATGGGCGGTGCTGGTCTATATCGGCGTCGATTTCGGCTTCTGGGGCAAGGTGCTCGACATGTCGAACAACGCCGAGCGCGTCTGGCGCGCGGCGGGCGAAGCGATCCTGGCCGCGACGCTGCTGGTGTTCCTGTTCGCCTATCTCAATCTCAGCCGCTGGCATGTCCGCTATGCCCACATCACCGTCGGCTGGCTGACCTTCCTCGGCTCGCTGGTGGCGCTGGCGCTGTTCGATCCCGCGGTCGCTTCGGGCATTGCACGCATCTCGCTGGTGCTGATCGCGTTCGCGGGCTTCGCGCTGATCGTCTATCTCTCGACGCACGGCTTCGACCGCGCGGTGCTGCTGATCCCGACCTGGTTCCTGCTGGTGGTGTGGGTGATCGCGGCCGGCATGACCGTGGCCGGCTCCGTCACCAACGACATCGTCGGCCCCGCGCTGCTCGGTGGTCTCGTGCTGATCGTGATGCTGATCGGCTTTACGGTCATGCAGCACGCCTTCGCGGGCGGCGGCGCCACCAACGGCGTCGTCTCCGACGTCGAGCGACGCGCGCTGGCGCTGACCGGTTCCGGCGACCTGATCTGGGACTGGGACGTCTCCGCCGACAAGGTCTTCACCAGCCCCGAGACCGAAAGCCTGCTCGGGCTGAAGCGCGGCACGCTGGAAGGCCCGGCCGCGAAATGGCTCGAGGTGCTGCACCCGCTCGATCAGGATCGCTTCCGCGCCGCGCTCGACAGCGTGCTCGACCAGCGCCGCGGCCGGCTGGTGCAGGACTTCCGCCTGCGCACGCCCGACGGCCACTTCATGTGGTTCGCGCTCAAGGCACGCCCGGTGGTCGGCTCCGACGGCGAGGTTTCCCGCGTGGTCGGCACGCTCACCGACGTTACCGAGATCAAGAACGCCGAAGAGCGCATGCTGCACGACTCCGTGCATGACAACCTCACCGGCCTGCCGAACCGCAAGCTGTTCATCGACCGCCTCGGCGCGGTTGCCAACTACGCCAAGTCGATGCCGAACCTGCGCCCGACGCTGATGGTGATCGACCTCGACCGCTTCAAGCAGGTCAACGATTCCGTAGGCATTTCGGTCGGCGACTCGATCCTGCTGACACTGGCGCGGCGGCTGACGCGGATCCTGAAGCCGCAGGACACGCTGGCCCGGCTCTCCGGCGACCAGTTCGCGCTGATCCTGATGTCGGAGCAGGATCCGGCCCGCATCACCGCCTTCGCCGAAACCATCCGCAAGACCATCCGCGCGCCGATCGCCTTCAACGACCGCGAGATCTTCCTGACGGCGTCCATCGGGCTCGCGCTGTCCGATCCGCAGACGCAATTGTCCGAGGAGATCATCAAGGATGCCGAGCTTGCGATGTATCACTCCAAGCGCATCGGCGGCGACCGCATCGACGTCTACAAGCCCGCCATGCGCGCGCGGAAGACCGACCGCCTGACGCTGGAAAGCGAATTGCGCCGCGCCATCGAGCGGCAGGAGATCACGATTCTCTATCAGCCGATCGTACGGCTGGAAGATCGCTCGATCGCCGGTTTTGAGGCTTTGGCGCGCTGGGACCACCCCAAGCTCGGACGGATGTCGCCCTCCGAGTTCATTTCGGTCGCCGAGGAAATCGGCCTGATCGTCGATCTCGGCATGTTCGTGCTGGACCAGACCGCCCGGCAGCTCTCGGTGTGGCAGCGCGCGATGCGCTCGCGCGAACCGATCTTCGCCTCCGTCAACGTCTCCTCGCGGCAATTGCTGCGCCACGACCTGATCCACGACATCCGCACCGTGCTGTCGCGCTCCACAGTTGCGCGCGGGACGCTCAAGCTGGAACTGACGGAATCGCTGGTCATGGAAAATCCGGAGCACGCAGCGCAGATGCTGACGCGCATCCGCGAGCTCGGCACCGGGCTGTCGCTCGACGATTTCGGCACCGGCCATTCCTCGCTGGCCTATCTGCAGCGCTTCCCGTTCGACACCATCAAGATCGACCAGTCGTTCGTGCGCACCACCAGCCGCGGCACGCGACCCGTGATCCTGAAATCGATCATTGCCCTGGCCCACGACCTCGGCATGGACGTGGTCGCGGAAGGTGCGGAAACAGATTCGGATGCCGTTGAGCTGTATCAGCTCGGCTGCGAATACGCCCAGGGCTTCGCCTTCGGCGAGCCGATGGATGCCGACGCCGCGATGCGGCTTCTCACGGAAGAACGGCTCGAGGCGGCGAGCTGATTTTCTCTCTCGTCGTCCCGGGCTTGACCCGGGACCCATAGCCACCAGCGGATATTGCCTTGCACGCCGATCGTTATCTTCCTTTGCAACAATGTTGGGCCACGGCGTATGGGTCCCGGGTCAAGCCCGGGACGACAGTTTTATGTCATCGCTTCACCGGGATCCGCTTGAACTTCACGCTCTTGCCGTCGGCCTGCCTTGTCGCGATATAGCCGGCCTCCAGGCAGGCCTCGCGCTGCGGCATCTTTTCCTGCGGGCTGCGCAAGGTCTCCCACCAGGATGCGCGGTGTGCGGCGCGCGGCAGGGCGGCGTCGATGATCGCCTCGATCTGTTCGAAGCTGAGCACGAATTCGGGAAGCTTTTGCGCCTTGAGATAGTCCCGCAGCGGGTCGTAAATGTTCACGTGTGTCCCCAATGGCGATTTGCGCAATACCGTCGATCCCGACAACCAAGCGTTAACGTATTCCGGCATCGCTGTCGCCGCTTAAGGCCGCAACAACGTATCTCGCGCATACAGGTAGGCTGGAGCGGACGATGCCATTCGGACGGCGCATGGATACGGCCAAAAAGGATTTGGCCAGAAAAGGTTTGTTCGGGAGAAGCGCCGGCCGCCGGCCATGGCGGCTGTCGGCCAAGCTCCTGGTCGCCTCGACGGTCGTGACCGTGATCGGCTTTTCCGCGATCTGCGCCAGCGTCATGCTCGACATGCGCCGCGGCGAGGAGGAACTCGCTCGCCAGACGCTCGAGAACCTCGCCTCCGGCATCGATGCCGACATCAGTCGCAATATCGAGGTCTATGACCTGTCGCTGCGCAACGTCGCCAGCAATCTGGTGATGCCCGCGATCAAGAACGTCAGCAAGGAGATCCGGCACCTGATCCTGTTCGATCATGCCGCCACCGCCAAGCATTTCGGCGCGATCCAGGTATTCGACGCGCAAGGCAAGCTGACCATCGATGCGGCGAGCCTCGATCCCGTTCCGGAAAATCGCAGTGGCGAGGAGTATTTCCAGGTCCATCGCGACAACCCCGACGCGGGCTTGTACATGAGCCGCCCGATGTTGCACCGGGGTGCCTCTTCGATCGTGCTGAGCCGGCGCATCACCGACCATGACGGCAGCTTTCTGGGTGTCGTCGTCGGCGCGATCCGCGTCAGCTATTTCCATGACCTGTTCGCCCGGCTGACGCTCGACCCCGGCGACACGATCACGGTGCTGCGCCGTGACCGCACGATCATCATGCGGAGACCGTTCGATCCGGACATCATTGGGAAGAGTTTGGCGGAACGAAAGAACTGGAGCGCCGATAAGCTGAAGGAAGGCGCATCATATGCCGGCGTCGGGCCGGTGGACCAGACGCCGCGCCTTTACGTACGGAGCGGCAGCACCAAGTTGTTCTTCGTCGTGGTCGGAAAGCCGCTGGCGACGATACTCCAGCTTTGGCACGGGGAAGTTCTCCGGATCGGTGCGATCATGATGGCGCTGATCGTCTTCGTTGTCGGCACCGCGCTGTTCCTCGCACGCGAGATCGGCCGGCGCGCGGAGGCCGAGGACCGGCTGGAAGAACTGGCGACGACCGACGCGCTTACCGGGTTGAGGAACCGGCGCAAATTCGATCACGCGATCGACGCGGAGTGGCGGCGCGCGGCACGCAACAACACACCGGTTGCGGTCCTGATGATCGATGCCGATCATTTCAAGGCCTACAACGACACTTACGGGCATCAGGCCGGTGACCAGGTGCTGGTCGGCATCGCCATCTGCATTTCGGACTCCGTGCGAAGGGCCGGCGACTGTACGGCGCGCTACGGTGGCGAGGAGTTCGCCGTGCTGTTGCCGGGGCTTACGGCGGTCGAAGCGTTCACTGTCGCCGAAACCATCCGCCTGAAGGTCGAGCAATGGTCGGAACAGCCCGACGTCACGACCGTCAGCATCGGCGTGGCGAGCCTGACGCCCGCAGCGCCGATGGACTGGCCCGACCTCATCGAAGCCGCCGACAAGGCGCTCTATGCGGCCAAGAACAACGGCCGCAATCAGTCGGTTCTGGCCGCCGTCTCACAGCTGGCGCTGGTGGCTTAAGCAATCTCGTCATGCCCGCGAAGGCGGGCATCCAGTACGCCACGGCTTCTCGATTGATCACTACTGTCTCTGGAATACTGGATCATCCGCCTTCGCGGATGATGACGATTGAGGAGAGGCCGCCTGAGGCTGCCCCCTCACTTCTCCAGATAATTCTTCATCTCGGCGCGCAGCCCATCGCGTAAATCGTCGCGCGCCATGCCGTAGGCGATGTTGGCACGCAGGAAGCCGGCCTTCGAGCCGCAATCGTGCCGCTCGCCCTCGAACTCCACGCCATAGAAGGCCTGGCTCCCGGAGAGGGTTTTCATCGCATCGGTGAGCTGGATCTCGTTGCCAGCGCCGCGCTCCTGGGTTTCGAGGATCTTGAAGATCTCCGGCTGCAGGATGTAGCGCCCGGTAATCGAAAGATTTGACGGCGCCGTGCCCTTCGGCGGCTTCTCCACCATGCCGTCGACCTCGAACATGTTGGAAGCGAGGCGCTTGCCGACGCCGCAGATGCCGTACTGATGGGTGAGATGGTCCGGCACCGCCTCGACCGCAAGCAGGTTGGACTTGCCGCCGAGCTTTTCCGCAGCCTCGATCATCTGCTTCAGGCAGCCAGGATTGTTCAGCACCAGTTCGTCCGGCAACACCACGGCGAAAGGCTCATCGCCGACGATGTCTCGCGCGCACCAGACCGCATGTCCGAGGCCGAGCGGCGCCTGCTGACGGGTGAAGCTCATGGCGCCGGCTTCGGGCTGGTCGCGCGCCAGAATGTCCTGCTCGGCCTTCTTGCCGCGCGCGGCGAGCGTGGTGTCCAGTTCGAACATCCGGTCGAAATGATCCTCGATGACGCCCTTGTTGCGTCCGGTCACGAACACGAAATGCTCGATGCCGGCCTCCTTGGCTTCGTCGACCACATACTGGATCAGCGGCTTGTCGACGATGGTCAGCATCTCTTTCGGCATTGCCTTAGTGGCAGGCAGGACGCGGGTGCCGAGACCGGCGACCGGGAAGACGGCTTTGCGGATTTTCATGGGATGTCGAAGGCCTTGGAAAATGAGGAGTATTGGAACAACGAAAGCGCCTTGATGGCACGTTCCTGGACGGTTTGCATCCGGGAACAAAGGCGGATGTATGGTAGCGTTACCGCTTGCCTTGCCAGCCCCTTGCTGAAGGTGACCGCGACGACAAAATGCCGCCTCGTTAATCTATTGGAAACCGTGGCAAGGCCTTCTCGATCGGGGACAAAGCGGCGGACGGACACGGCATGACGGAACGAGCGATGACCTATCGAACCCGCGCGATCGTAATTGCGGCCGCGTTGATATGTTCCAGCCAGGCGGCGCTTGTCGGTTCGTCCCACGCCCAGTCCGGCAGCAATGGGGTTTCGAACTTTCTCGGCAACATCTTCTCCGGCCAGAAGTCAGCGCAGGCACCGCAGGCCGCGCAAGGCCCGGACGGCGGACCGCCGCCCTGGAGCGGCGAAGACGGCGCCTCCGGCCACCCGCTGATGACCGCCGGCGCGATCCGCCAGGCGGCGGCGAACTTTCCCAATTGCGTCGCCGGGATGTGGCCCGATGCCGCACGCCGCAACATCACGCGGGAGAATTTCGAGCGTTTCACCGCCGGCCTGACGCCCGACCTGCGGATCATGGACCTGATGGATTCGCAGCCCGAGTTCACCAAGGCGATCTGGGACTATCTCGACATCCTCGTGAACGACAACCGCCTCGCCAAGGGCCGCGAAGTCCTCGCCAGATACAAGCCGCAGTTCGACGCCGTCGAGAAGGCCTATGGCGTCGACCGCTTCATCATCGCCTCGATCTGGGGCATCGAATCCAATTACTCGACGCAAATGGGCGACCGCAGCGTCCTCAATTCGACGGCGACGCTGGCCTGCGTCGGCCGCCGCCAGGCCTACTTCAAGGACGAGTTCCTCACCGCGCTCGAAATCCTCAACCGCGGCGATCTGCGTCCGGAACAGTTGCGCGGTTCCTGGGCCGGTGCGTTCGGGCCGACCCAGTTCATGCCGACCGCCTTCAAGCGCTACGCCGTGGACGCCGACGGCGATGGCCGCCGCGACGTCGTCGACAATCCCGCCGACCTGATCGCCTCGACCGCCAACAACCTCAAGAAGGATGGCTGGCAGACCGGCCGAAGCTGGGGCTACGAGGTGGTGCTGCCGCAGGGCTTCAATTTCATGCTGGCGGACAAGGCCAAGGCGATGACCATTGCGCAGTGGCAGCAACTGGGAATCGGCCGCGCCGGCGACAAGGCGTTCCCGGACTTGTCCGAGAAGGCCTATCTGCTGGCGCCCGCGGGCGCCGAGGGCCCGGGCTTCCTGATGCTGCAGAACTTCCGGGTGATCATGAAATACAACCCGGCGGAGGCCTATGCGCTGGCGATCGGCCACTTTGCCGACCGCCTGAGGGGCGCGGCGCCGTTCGTGCAGCCATGGCCGCGGCAGGAACGGGTGCTGTCGCGGGCCGAGCGGCTGGAACTGCAGCAATTGCTGGTCCAGCGCGGCTTCTACAAGGGAACGCCGGACGGCCAGTTTGGCGGGCTGACCCGGGAGGCGCTGCGCGGCTTCCAGGCGTCGATCGGGGCGCCCGCGGACGGATTCGCCTCCTCGGACGTGCTGGAGCGTCTGAGAGGGCGTTAATCGGCCCTTTCGCCGCGAAACACTCCCGAAAACCACGATTCGGCGCGAGCCTTGACGGTGACGCCGGAACCCGGGTTTATGGGTGTGAAATCTGCCCGCTTGCGGCCCGATT
>DAIMKE010000260.1:0-7448 GCA_036721875.1 Bradyrhizobium sp.
AAACCGGTCAGCCCCTGCCCGACCGAGCAGCCGAACGCCATCACGCCGCCGATCCCCATCAGCGCCGCGCCTGAACCGGAGCGCAGCATGTGGCGCGGCGACCGATAGCCTTCGAGCTCGAAACGCCCGGTTAAAAGCGCGGTGACGAGGCTGCCGGCGAATACGCCGAACACGGTCACGATGCCGAAATTGAGCGTCGATCCCGTCGACAGCATCACGTATTGCAGCGCATCCGCGATAGGCGCGATGAAGGTGAGCGAGGTTGTCGGCACCGGGTTGAAATCATCCGCACCGAGATAGCCGGTGGCGAACCACCCGCCGGCCACCAGCAGGCCGACGACGAGACCCGCGGCGACCTGTCCCGGTGAACGGCGAAACGCCGGATGCGCGAAGGCGAAGATGATCAGCGCCGCCGAAATGACGGAAGCTGCCAGCATGCGCGCAGCCGTCGCGCTCAGGCCTGCCCCCGCCAGCAGCGCCGGCACCGAGTTTGCCGTAGCCGTGGTCTGCGATGCCCCGACCATCGCGATGCGTGGCGGCGCGATCAACCCCTTCAGCGTGATCTGCGCAAAAATCGCCAGCACGATCACCACCAGGAACGAACGGAGATTGCCGCGCCCGAGCAGTACCAGCGCGCGCGAGCCGCAGCCGTTCGACAGCACCATGCCGTAGCCGAACAGCAACCCGCCGAAGAACAGCACCGGCACCGAGAACTGGGGTTGCAGATAGATCGACTTGCCGATGTCGACGAGGCCGGCCGCCGCAAGCAGCTGCGTCGCCGCCACCGCGACACCGATCGCCAGCGCGTAGGTCCGGATCAACCGGCCGTCGCCATCGGCCCACCAGCCGCGCAGGCCGCTGAGCAGGCAGAAGCCGCTCAACAGGCCGACCGATCCATAGACGAGACCGATGAGCAATCCGCTCAGGATGATGATGTTGCCGCCGTCCAGCACTGGCACTTTTCCGCTCCGGGCGCCGCCAACGCGGCTGTCATTGCTCACATAGGATGGAATTTCCGTGCTGCTCATACGTCGGACGCATGGGTCCGTCCACGCCCTGGCAGACAAGAGAATGAATCTCCCGCGCACGTCGCCCGTGGGAGGAAAATGCTTTTGCTGATTCCGGCACGCGCAAAAGATTCATCTTCTGCCATCGGGCGCCCAGAGCACCGCGACGCGCGACACCTATCCGGCAGGCCGCAGGATCACCCGGTCGCGCGACGAGCCGGCAACCGCCATGAAGGCTGCCTTGGCCTGCTCCAGCGGATAGATGGCCGTCGGCCTGATCGGGAACGGCCTGATATGTCCGCTGGCGAAGCCGGCGCCAAGCTCGCGCAGCACCGCGCCAGTGGCGACTGACGACAGGCCGAGCGTATCGATGCCGACGTACGTGTGCTGGCCGCGGTAGAATTCCAGGATGTTGAACTGCACGATGCGGTCGACTGCGGCGATCAGTATCTGCCGGCCGCGCAGGGCGAGCGATTTGTGCGCGGCGTCGAAATAGGGGTCGCCGACGGTATTGAACACGATGTCGGCGCCCTTGCCGCCGGTGAGTTCGCGCACGCGCGGCGCGACATCGGTCGCGGAAGCGTCGATGATTTCGACCGGCGAATTGGCGTGACCTTCGTAGGGTTCTTGCCTGCGCACCACACCGATCACGCGCGCGCCGTGCCAGCTCGCGATCTGCACCGCCGCCTGCCCAACCTTGCCGTTGACGCCCATCACCAGCACGGTCTCGCCAGCCGCAGGAATGCCGGCGCGGCGCAGGCCCTCCATCGCGGTGACGAAGGGAACGCCGATGCCGGCGGCCTCCTCCCAGGAAATTCCGGCGGGTTTATCCACCACCGCGTCTGCCTCGACGACGAGGTGCGTGGCATGGGTGCCGTCACGGCGGATGCCGAGATCGCCGGACGAGCCGAACACCTCGCGTCCGATCCAGCCCGCAGGCCCGTCGATCACGACGCCCGCATAGTCGCGGCCCGGCGTGCGCGGAAACACCGCGTACGGCATCAGCCCGGTCGCCGCTTTTACATCCGACGGATTGACGGCGGCAGCCCTGACCTCGATCAGCAATTCATTGTCGCGGCGCGACAACGCGCGTGTCTCGATCACGGGCGCAATCGAAGCGGCGTCGGCGGCCTTCGCCGGCAGGCGAACGCAGCGGGCCTGGACCGTGAGGGGCCGAACATCAGGCTTCTGAGTAGCTGGCATCAAGGGTATTCCTGCTCGGGTTCACGCGCAGCAGGAGTTACCCTTTCGGCCGCTTGTCGTAAACACGTTTCGCCTTGCCGAGCGAGCGCTCCAGCGTGTCGGGGGCGACGGCCCTGATGCGTGCGGTGATGCCGATGGTGTTCTTGATGAAGACCGCGACCTTCTCGGCATGCGCGTCGAGGCCGCTGCCGTCCCAGCGCTCGGGGCGGGCTTCGGCGAGCACGGTCATCTCGTCCATCCGGCCCTCGCGCGTCAGTTCGATGATGAAATGGCCGCCGCACCAGTCGGTCGCCAGCAGCACTTCCTCGATCTGGGTCGGGAACACGTTGACGCCGCGCAGGATGATCATGTCGTCGGAACGGCCGGTGACCTTTTCCATGCGCCGCATGCCCGGGCGCGCGGTGCCCGGCAACAGCCGCGTCAGGTCGCGGGTGCGGTAGCGGATGATCGGAAAGCCTTCCTTGGTGAGCGAGGTGAACACCAGTTCGCCCTTCTCGCCGTCGGGCAGCACGTCGCCGGTCTCGGGATCGATCACCTCGGGGTAGAAATGATCTTCCCAGATGTGTAGGCCGTCCTTGGTCTCCACGCATTCCTGCGCCACGCCGGGGCCGATCACTTCCGACAGGCCGTAGATGTCGGTGGCATCCATGTCGAACGTCTGCTCGATCTCGGCGCGCATCGCGTTGGTCCAGGGCTCGGCGCCGAAGATGCCGAACTTCAATGACGATCGGCGCGGGTCGAGGCCCTGCCGCTTGAACTCGTCCGAGATCGCCAGCATGTAGCTCGGCGTCACCGTGATGATGTCGGGCTTGAAGTCGTTGATCAGTTGCACCTGCCGCTCGGTCATGCCGCCGGAGACCGGCACCACCGTGCAGCCGAGTTTTTCCGCGCCGTAATGCGCGCCGAGGCCGCCGGTGAACAGGCCGTAGCCATAGGCGTTGTGCATCAGCATGCCGGTGCGCCCGCCGGCAGCGCGGATCGAACGCGCCATCACGTCCGACCAGACGTCGATATCGCCCTGCGTATAGCCGACCACGATCGGCTTGCCTGTGGTGCCCGAGGAGGCATGCACCCGCACCAGCTTTTCGCGGGCAACAGCGAACATGTTGAAGGGGTAATTGTCGCGCAGATCGGTCTTCACCGTGAACGGGAATTTGGCGAGATCGGCGAGTTGCCTGAAATCGGACGGATGGACGCCGGCCGCATCGAACGCCATTTTGTAATGCGCAACGTTGTCATAGGCATGGTTGAGCGACCAGGCGAGACGCTTCGTCTGCAGCGCCATGATCTCGTCGCGCGAGGCGCGTTCGGCTTCGTCCAGCTCGGGACGGTAGTTGGTTGCTCGGGATTGCATGCTTGTCGCGGCCATCGCGCGTTCCCCGTATCGCTATTGTTTGGCGTCGGTCACCGGCAACCAGGTGCCGGCGATGGTGCGGGAATGACCGCGGAACTCGGCGATCACGACATCGCCTGACGTAACGCGGACGTCGTAGATCCCGGACCGTCCGCTGCGCGAGATCTCCCGCGCGGTCGCGACCAGCACGTCTCCAAGCTTGCCCGGCCGGATGAAGGCGATGTCGCATTGCGCGGCGACCGCGCGCTGATTGTGCGAGTTGCAGGCAAAGGCGAAGGTGGAATCCGCCAGCAGGAAGATGAACCCGCCATGGGCGATGCGCTGGCCGTTGACCATGTGCGGCTGCACCGTCATCGTCAGCGTGGCCTGCCCGGGCCTGATCTCGACAATCTTCATGCCGAGGCCCTGGCTGGCGTCGTCCTCCTTCCACATCGCGTCGGCGCAGGCGCGGGCGATTTCATCGGGCGACAGCGCGACGTTCATAGCGGGACGCCCGCGCGTTGAGACGGTTCCACGACGTTTTCTCCATGTGCGTACGGGCTGTTGTAACAGCCTCTTTACGTAGTATCTCATTGTCGGATCGAAGCACCCCGGGTGTCAACGATCCCCTCTTCCGTCATTCCGGGGCGCGTCGAAGACGCGAACCCGGAATCTCGAGATTCCGGATTCGATGCTTCGCATCGCTCCGGAATGACGAGGCACCTATACATGGTCGTAATCCACCACGACCTTGTCCGAACACGGCCGCGCCTGGCAGGTCAGGATGAAGCCTGCCGCCAGTTCCCACGGCTCCAGCGAATAGTTCACTTCCATCTCGGCGTCGCCCTCGACCAGCTTGGCGCGGCAGGTCGAGCACATGCCGCCCTTGCAGGCGAACGGCAGGTCCATGCCGGCGCGCAGTGCCGCGTCGAGAATGGACTCCTCCTCGGCCACCGGCACCTCGCGGCGCTTGCCGTCGATGATCAGCGACGCCATGGCCTTGGGCGGCGCCGACGCTTGAATGACCTTCTTCGGGCGCGGCTTGCCGCCGAACTCCGAGACGAAGCGCTCGACATGAATGCGCTCGTCGGCAATGCCGATCTCGCGGCAGGTCGCCTCGATGTCCTCGCTCATGCCGATGGGGCCGCAGATGAAGACATGGTCGACGGTCGCGGCCGGCACCAGCGAGCGCAGCAATACCCTCACCTTCTCGCCATCGAGCCGGCCGTGCAGGATCGGGATGTCCTGCTCTTCGCCAGAGATCACATGGAACAGCGAAAACCGCTGCATGAAGCGGTCCTTCAGTTCCTCCAGCTCCTCAAGGAACAGCATGCTCGTGGTCGAGCGGTTGCCGTAAAACAGAAAGAAGCGGCTGTCCGGCTCGCGCGCCAGCACGCCCTTGACGATCGACAGGATCGGCGTGATGCCGCTCCCGGCGGCAAAGCCGACATAGACCCGCGCCTGATCGGGCGCATGCGCGATGCCGAACCGGCCGGTCGGCGTCATCACGTCGAGTTCGTCGCCGGTCTTCAATTCATCCGCGGCCCAGTTCGAGAACGCGCCGCCATCGACCTTCTTCACGGCGATGCGCAGTTCGCCGTCGTCCGGCCCCGAACAGATCGAATAGGAGCGGCGCACTTCCTCGCCGTCCATGGTGGTGCGCAAGGTGAGGTACTGCCCCGGCGTGAAACCGTAATCGTCTTCCAGCTCCTTCGGGATTGTAAACGTCATCGACACCGCGTCTGCCGCTTCGCGGCGCAGATCGTTGACGGCAAGGCGATGAAAGCGCGGGGCGTGGGACATGGTCAATGACACTTGAAATAATCAAAGGGTTCGCGGCAGCTCTTGCAACGCCATAGCGCCTTGCAGGAGGTCGAGCCGAACTCGGACAATAGCTCGGTATTATCCGAGCCGCACTGCGGACAGGTCACCTGCTGTTCGCCGAACAGCGCCCGGCGCGAACTTGCGGCCTGCGGCGGCGCAATGCCGTATTCCCTGAGCTTGCTGCGGCCGTCCTCGCTCATCCAGTCGGTGGTCCAGGCCGGCGACAGCACGGTGCGAACGGTCGGCCGGGCGATGCCGACGCGCTCCAGCGCCAGTTCAATCTCCAGCGCGATCATGTTCATGGCGGGACAGCCCGAATAGGTCGGCGTGATCGCCACCTCGACCTTGCCGTCATGGATCCGGACATCGCGCAGCACGCCGAGATCGGCAATGGTGAGCACGGGTATCTCGGGATCGACCACCTGCGCGGCCGCCTCCCAGGCGCGCCGGCGCAGATCGGCCTCGTCGAGCGCTGCGGCTACCATGTCGCCCCCGGAAACGTGCGCGGCATCGATTGCAGTTCGCTGAGGAGATGGCCGAGATGCTCGCTGTGTCGGCCGCTGCGGCCGCCCTGCTGCATCCAGTCGTTCTTCGGCAGAACCAGCGTGGCCTCGTTCACCGCATCGGATACCGTCTTGAGCCACGGCGCGCGCAAGCCGGCGGGATCGACCGCGATGCCGGCGTCGATCAGGCCGCGCTCGCTGTCACAGGTCTCGAACATCTCGCCGGTGAAGGCCCAGAGCTGGTCGATGGCCTCCTGCGCACGGCGGTGGCTTTCATCGGTGCCGTCGCCGAGACGCACGATCCATTCCGAGGAGTGGCGAACGTGATAGGCGCTTTCCTTTTCCGATTTCGCCGCGATCGCCGCCAGCGTCGCATCGCTGGAGCGCATCATCGCGCGCCAATAGAGGTCGGCAAAGACCGCATAGAAGAATTGCCGCACCATGGTGCGCGCGAAATCGCCGTTCGGCTGTTCCAGCAGCAGCAGATTGCGGTACTGCCTGACGTCGCGCAGGTAGGCGAACTTGTCCTCGTCGTTGCCCCTGCCCTCGACTTTTGCCGCATAGGAATACAGCTCGCGCGCCTGCCCGAGCAGATCGAGGCCCATATTGGCCAGCGCCATGTCCTCTTCCAGCATCGGCGCATGGCCGCACCATTCGGACAGCCGGTGACCCAGGATCAGGGCGTCATCGGCACGGCGCAGGGTGTAGAGCACCAGCGGCGTTTCGGAGACGGTGATGTTGGCTGCTGTCATATCGGTAACCTGCTTGTTCGGTCGTCCAGACTTGCTTCGCGGCGCGATGGATTGCTTCGCGGAGCCTGTCATCGGGCGCGCATTGGCGCGACCCGTTGGCTCGCAATGACGAAGAAACCTACATATGCCCCACTTCATCCGGCACGTCGTAGAATGTCGGGTGCCGGTAGATCTTCGACTCCGCCGGTTCGAACATCATGCCCTTCTCGGACGGATCGGACGCGGTGATGGCGTTCGACGGCACCACCCAGATCGAGAGGCCCTCGCCGCGGCGGGTGTAGATGTCGCGCGCGGCCTGCAGCGCCAGCGTCGCGTCGGTGGCGTGCAGCGATCCGACGTGCTTGTGCGCCAAGCCGTTGCGGCTGCGGATGAAGACTTCCCAGAGCGGAATGTTCGGCGTTGCCATCGCGGTCTCCTATTCAGCGGCCTGCAGGGTAGCCCGCTGCCGGCGTTTCTCGGCATAGGCCAGCGCCGCATCGCGCACCCAGGCGCCGTCGTCGTGCGCCTTGCGCCGCGCCGCCAGGCGGTCGCGGTTGCAGGGACCGTTGCCGGCCAGCACCTGCTTGAATTCATCCCAGTCGATCGCGCTGTATTCCCAGTTACCGTTGGCGTTCTGCTTCATGCCGGGATCGGGAATTGTCAGCCCAAGGAATTGCGCCTGCGGCACGGTGGCATCGACGAACTTCTGGCGCAGTTCGTCGTTGGAGAAGCGCTTGATCTTCCACCTGGTCGAAGTGTCCGAGTGCTGGCTGACCTGGTCGGGCGGGCCGAACATCATCAGCACCGGCCACCACCAGCGGTTCAGCGCATCCTGCGCCATCGCCTT
>DAIMKE010000261.1:0-7437 GCA_036721875.1 Bradyrhizobium sp.
CAGCACCGACGATCGGGCCGGGGACAGGCGCGGCCTCCTGCACCGCCGCGAACAGTCCCCCATAACCGACGGAGCCGCCGCCAAGAATGCCGCCGTTTCGTCCGGTAACATCTCCTGTGATGACCAACTGGTAGCCACCCGCGATCAGGTTTCCAAAGCTGAAAGAACCGGGTGACGTATCCGTGACCGTGGATGGCAGGGAGGCGCCATACAGACTAATGGAGGTGAGGTCGATGCCGCGGACCCACGACAGATCCAGTTCCCATGAGAGGCCGGAAACCGAACTCGGACCACTCAGCGTGAATGTGTAACAGTCGCTGAAATGCTGGACCGAACCAAAGCTGTTGCCAAATACGGTAAGGCCCGGTGTCGAGATCGTGCCAAAATTCGACGTGCTGGTGCACGTTGCAGCGCTGGCAGGACCGATGATCGCAAGTGACGCCGCAATGGCCAGTAAAAATCTCTTCACGCACAATTCCTGGATGTAACCCGGTCGGGACGATCGCTTAGTGCTAGCAGCAATTAACCGCCAAGCATGTGACCTGACTGCAACATTCACGCCCAGCGCAAAGATGAGCTTGGGAGTTTCGCGGCCTGCTCAGAGAGCTGAGACAGCAGTCAGAAGCTGAGACAGCAGGTTGTGGCGCCTGCTGATTAAAACGGCCCCGGTGCAGAGCACACCAAGGCCGCCAACCCGGAGGGTTTTCTTCCGGCTTTGGGGGCAGTGGGGGATCCGACGGTTAGCGGTCTTCCGACACTCAATCGACAACGGACGCGGGTTACCGCACGTGCGGGCGCGAGCGCCGATGCGCGAACGCCAGCGGGCGGGGTTCGGGCGACCGCAAGTAGCGCAGCGCGCGGAGCGGCTTGAAATACAGCGTCGCTACGATCGCAAGATTGAGCGCAAACCAGCCGCCCAGCACCCAAAGAACAATACTCATTACAGGCTCCCAATACAGGAACGTCGGGAGGTGGATCGAGTTCCGTCCTTTTGATGTGAGGGAAACGAGCGGATTCATTGGCTCTCCCGCGGCATTTTGGCGTTTCTTTCGCCACAAATTGGACAGGGCCATCCTTGCGGCGGCCGTGCTGTTCGCAGGTTTGGCTGGGCATGCCGGAAAGCCGGGGGGCAACTCGACGGATGTTCAGTCAGGGTGCTCCGCTACCTCTGCGGGAAGCCGTGCCGCAGGGGAAGGCCCGGCCGATTGCTTGACGGAGGGATCGGGGAACTGTTTGATAACAATTATCGGTAATCGCACCGACAGGGAGCAATCGAATGGCAAAGAGATTTGCACTATTTTGTTTGGCTGGTCTCTTCGCGCTTCCTGCGTCTCTCGCATGGGCCTGTCACCTCGAGATGGCCAGCGTTGAACTCACCTGCACGCAATACAAATTCAAAGTGACGGGGGTAGGGGTGCCCTCCACTTACTCGATACGATAAACCTTCGATCTTGCTTCAAGCACTGCGGAAGCGCCGCTCACGATCAGCCATTCGATTCCAGTTACCGATCCGACCGGTTATTTTACCGCGAGCGTGACCAATCCACTCTCATTGGCTGGCAAGTACGATGCAAAACCGCTCTCCGGCGGAGTATCCTTGATCACAGGCACCGGGCAGACGGAAAGCACGATCCCGGTGACGTTTTCGCCCGCTCCGCTGAATTGCTCGACTCCAGCGTCCTGAGTTTCGGGGCATCATCGCGACAGGCGGCATTGCTGGCTGGCGGCGCAGTATCCATCGCGATCGCCACTGGTTCCGCTTCAGCTCCCGTTTGACCCGATGTTGTCTTTGCGCGACCTGCGCCAGGGATCGTCGGACCGCGTCGTGCCGCAAGCATCAGGGAGAGGCATCGATGACAACTGAATGTGAGAACCTGCGGTCGCTGCAGTAGACCAGCAACCCGCGAGGGCTGCTCAGTATGGACCCCATACCGAGTACAGCACGATGGCGACCAGCGCGAAGAAAATGATGTTCTTCCAGACGATGGGTGGGGGTGTGTAGGGCATCAGCTTCAAGAGATCCGGGAGAGTTTGCGCTTGGTCCCATCGACCCGCACCTCTCGAAATTCTTCCGGTCCCTTGAGCAGACGCTTCTTGCGCGTGGCCTGAACGGCAGGGGTGGCCGCAATGTCGGTCATCTCGTCAATCGCCTTGCCGGCCATCGCGCGCGCGCGAAGCCTCTGGCTTGCGCCGGCCCGCCGGCGTTTTGCCTTTACGGTCAGGCCAAGTTCGACCAGGCGACGCGTTGCCTCCGAAAGCGTAGGCAGGTCCGGTTGATTTTCAGCCCACTTCACGATGGACGCGCGCAGCACCGGAGTTGCGCGAAACCCCATCGCAGGATCGCTTTTTGTCGCGGGCCGGCCCCGCCTTTTTGGTTTATCCGTTACTGGCATGCGCAAATAGCTGGAAAAAGCTGAAAGCTCCGATCGCGACAGTCGCCAAACCCGCAATCGCCCAAGCCAAACCCGAACCTGCCGCTATCGTTCCAGCGACAATCCAGATGCCGCAGGCAAAGATTCCAAGGGAGATCAGATACGCGACCGCCGTTTCGGTCTCCCAAAGCAAGAACCGGTAGCTGCTCATTTGAACGATTGGAGATCGGGAGACGCCGGCGGCTCCCGGACAGAGCATAGACCTTCAATTTGTCGCGCTCTGCGGAGCAATTCGTCACGCCGGACCCCAGTCGGCGTGCCGCGTGCTTCCTTGCGCAGACGTTCCGCTCTTGCGGAAGGGTCCTGATCAAAGCGAAAGACTTGATTGGCGGAATCTTGCTCCATGGCGCTGCACCGTTCGGTTGGAGGAGGATGGAAGCGGCCCTGCGCAGATCGGTATTCGATCGGTCGTAGCTCGTCCTGCAACGGCGCTACGCCGGGTTCGCCCCGGCGATGAGCATCACAAACAAGACCGGCGGCAATACGCCCGCTGCCAGCCGCTCACGAAAATCGAATGAAGAGGATTTCGACATTTGACCGCCTTTGGCTGAGGCGGGAGCACGGAGCTCTCAGTCACCGATAGTAGCCCAGGGCAGGCGGTGATAGGGCTGAATATGGGGAGTGTCGGGCGAATAGCGAGGAAGATTCCTTTTTATTTTCCCGAGGTTTCGATTGCCGAACGCAAGTGAGACTCGGCCAGACGGAGGTCGAGCGGGCCTGCATGCTACGGCCTGCACTAATCGATATGGAACCAGGCAGGTTACAGCACGATAGCAGCCTCGGGGCGCAACATGCCCATGTCAGCAGGCCTGAGACGGAAGTTCCCCACCCAGAGAAGCCGCCGCAGGCGCTCCATGCGCCCGGGCCATGCAACGGCGTCAACGGCCCGCGAACGAACCGGCACCAGCGGAGCAATTGCATGAAGCAGCGGACGAAGCGGCAATCGTGAACATGCCGAAAGCGACAGGCACGGCTCAGATGGTCAGCTCACGCTGACGGGCCCGCCAGGACGTACATGATCAGCACCACCACCGCTGCCGCGATGACGACATTCAAGCCAATTTCGGTTCGGCGCGTGCGGGACATGGGAAACGACCTGGGCCCGGTTACGGGGGCAGCCATTCCAAGCTGAGTGACTTTCATAAGTGCACCCCTGAAAGTGATGTACGGGAGGCAAAGAACCTCACGCGCGATTAGTTGCTCCCGAATCGTTAACGATTGGTGAATTGTTGAGAGTTGTTGGCGTTCAGGTCAGCACGTCAGCCAGTGTCCATGCTGTACTCTCGCAGAGTGGCCTGACGTCAGCGCCGCGACGTCGTCATCGCCCCCTGCGCTCCCTCCCCAACAGCGACAGCCTGCACGCGGATCTGACGAGCGTCGGCTACAAGTACCAGTCCGACGGCCGGCTGCTGCTGGAGGCCAAGGAGGACATGCGCAAGCGCGGGATGCCGTCACCGGACGAGGGTGATGCCGTGGCGCTGTGCTTCACCGAGCCTGACGGTTCACCTTACATCCGCTTCACCGGCTTCAATCGCCAGATCGAGTACCCGGGAGGCGGCTACATCTAAAGTGAAGCAGGTCACTGCAATCGTGAGCAATCCAAGCCTGCTCGACGAAGCCGGGCGGGTGACGATCGGCTTCTACGTCATGGACGGCAGCTTGCTGACCATGACGGATGGGGAAGGGACGCCGGTACGGGGCAGGAGCGGGGAGCGGATCACGCAGAAGATTCAGGCTGGCGAGGATCCGAGCGTCATAGCCAAGAGGCTGACGATGCGGATCTACCGGATGGCGAGGGGCGACGGCATGGCCTGGTTCAATCGGCCGCTGAATTATCCTACAAGCGGGTTCCTCTGAATGAGCTCTCGCCAAAATGGGCGGCTCATAAGTGCAACCCAACTCATTTTTCTAAAGACAAATTCACCAGAATCGTTACAGCTAGCAAAATTGCAAGCTGGACGTGCAATGAGCGCCTCTTCTGGAACGTTTTCGAAGATCCTCACTTATCCGGTTTACCTAGTCTATTGGGCGGTTGGCCTCGGAGCGGCCAGCACCGTTGTGCTGGCGTACGTTAACTCTGAGCACGCCGACGGCTTCCGAAATATCTTCAACTTTGCCTTGGCCGATCCGAAGGCCATGTGGCTATACGAAAACCGTTACGGGATAGTCTTTGCTTTCTTGCTTCTCGCAGCTATCAAGTATTTCCTCGACCTGAGGAAGGAGCGGCACAAGTGGCGTCATATTCTGACCGAAATAGTTGAAAGCAATCGTAGATTCGATGCTCTTGAAGAGTACCTTGAGGGAAAGAAATTTACTGCAGGGGTAGCGGAACATATTAGCTCTGAATTGACTGGAATCACTAATTGTATCTGCAACCTGCTAAACGAATACACTGATGTTCAGTGTCACGTCGCAATCAAATTGCTCGGTCGGGATGGCGGGATTGCAACCGCTGCTCGGAGCCAAGCCGGGTCGACGCACCGTCGTGATGTCGATGAAGACCTCAATGGATTTCCCTACGCAAAAAACAGCGCTTTTGGCTGGGTCATCGATCGAAGAAGCGCTCACTATGTTTCGAACTGGCTGCTGCTCCGATGGATCTGCGGGCGCTATCACAACTCTCACAAGGGCTGGTATCGCCATTATCGATCGACCGCCGTGGTCCCCATTACGACAGCCGGCCGCGCCAGCGAGATTGGAATTGAGAATACCTACGGATTTGTCTGTGCTGACAATCGACACGGCCACTTCGACCACCATGTAACCCCGCTCCTTCTTGCCGGAGCGGCAGCACGTTGCGTGACCGTTCTACTGAGACTTTCACAGGCACAACATTGAACGCAGAGAGCTTTCAAATGTCACGAGCAAAGTCCGCCGATAGCGATAGTGAGGACCGGATTCCTGGCGTGCAGCAACTGACGAACGAGCAGAGAACCTCGCTCGACGCCGGCCGCGAGCGAGTTTTCCAAGCCCTCAAGCTGGGTCACGAAGGTTTTGTGAGACGGGCGAAAGACGCGAGCATTTCCGGAAGAGGCAGTCCATCTCGATTTGATAGAGACAGATAGACCCACAACCGCGCTACGAGGTGGGTGCTTGGCGCAAGCAGTGCGTCGTCGGAAATACTCGTCTTACCTTCCGCGGGGGGTGAGGCAACGCGATGTGCACAACAAAGACCGCTCGGCGTTTAGAGTGCGCGTTACCGCTTTTTTTTGGTAGTTAATTGGCGAACGATTTCGTCATAGTCTGGGATCGTTTTGACATTAAATGGCTGGACAGTCGGGAGGCCGGAATTGGACATACCGTCGGCTGCCCAAAGACGATTTAATTCGCTGCGGTCGCGAAAGATCGGAGCCAGCTGCTCCTTGAGTGAATCAATCTCCGCTCGCAAGAGCTCAGCTTCTGGCAATGCCTTCGGACTGTATTGTTCGTGGCCCAGCGTTCGCGTGACGGGATTATCAATTTCATGGTTCGGATCGATAGCGTCATCAACGTGCCTTCTAAGTTCGGCAACCGCAGCGTCGATCTCTTCGACCGAGCTTAGCGAATACATAACGGAGCTATAGAGACTAACGTCAAACGGAATGCGTTCAGCCGCGTCCTGGATGTGAACTGTTGGCTTGCTGAATACATGCCTGACGCCAATTTCGTAGAACGCGTTTGGATTCGAGTGAGCTAGATCTGCGATGACTAGTTCAGCGTCCCTCAAGCGTGTGATGATCTGGCGATCGATCATTCCAGGCTTCCCGATTTGATCTGCACGAACGACGGTAAAATCGGGAAGATGGGCCATAGCAGGTTCGATTATGAACCGACGAACCATGTCGGAACGTCTGCGCTCCGGGCTATCCTTCGGGCCAATTGGCCCGACGATAAAACAAAGCTTTGATTGTTTATTCTGCATGAGCCACCCTCGCTGCAATTCAACTTGAGCGGGCGGCCGAAATCAATTCCCCAAAAGGGGATGGATTTTTTGCCAAATTAGGCGCATGTGCTGTTCGGGTCTGAAAACCCAAACCAGTGCTGCCGGTGTCACCTCTTGAGCTTGTTAGACCGCTTGTCGCGGTGCTTAGTCGCGTGCGACACGTGCTGATCGACCTTTGGCCGGGGGGCGGCTGTCCAAGGCCGCGAGGCCCAAAAGCGTCACACCTGTCTCACGGGCTGAGTGCGAGCATTTGAAGTCGCAGCAGTAGACGATCAGGCGGGTAGGGCCGTTGGCGGACCGCATTTCCCCGAGGGTGATTTTCTGAGTTCGCCGCACGGTGTATTGGTGGGCTTGCAATGTGATACGAGTCACAATGCATTTTAATTCAGTATCTCACGCTACCACAAACGAGGTGAAGACCTGCCGGCTTCATTCGGCGGCGCGTCAGAACGTGTACGTGGTAATCATCGGCCGCTTGCCTGGCAGCGCCGTTCTCATTGCTCGATCGAGAATGGCGATGCGGCCTTGGCGGTCGTATTGCGCCAACAGCTCGCCAGCCCGTACGGTGCCGGATACATCGAAGTCGCCGCACCCACGACACCTGAATGTTTTCCCGTCAAATGTCGCGACCGTAATGTCTTCGGCCGGCATATCACAGACTGGACACGGTTCTACATCGTTCGGCATGATCTGCTTACCCGCGGCTTTTTTCCCGCAGGATCGTCCAGTTCAAAAAAAGCAGAAAACCTCGACTATCCAACATGGTGAGCGCGGAGGGACTCGAACCCTCGACCCCATGATTAAAAGTCACGTGCTCTACCGCCTGAGCTACGCGCTCACTCGCCGCGCTGTGTAGGGGGCGGGCCCCTGCGGGTCAATAGCGGACGGCGCCAAATGTAGTGCGCGACCGGCCGGAATTTCCCTTGTGCGGCTAACGGTTAGTCCGGCTTCTTCACGCCGGGCGAACCGCTTTGTTGCCGCCTCAATTGACCTCCCGGCGAATTTCGGAGGCGACCGGCTGGGAGGGGTTGTTGATCCCGGGCACGGTGACCGGGCGCAGCCCGATCAGTTCCGCCGTGCGCA
>DAIMKE010000262.1:0-7433 GCA_036721875.1 Bradyrhizobium sp.
GTCACGGGCGTTGATCGCAAGGTTGACCAGCGCCGAAGAGAGCTGGCTGCGATCGACCAGGGCCGGCCACGCCCGGTCGTTCAATGCGGTCTCGATCTCGATCTGCCTGCCGAGCGTCGGCGACAGCAACTGAACCACCTCCTCGACGAGTGCGTTGACGTCGGTCTCGCGCGGCCGCAGCGGCTGCTTTCTGGCAAAGGCGAGCAGGTTGGCGGTGAGCTGGGCCGCCCGGTCCGCCGCATCGTCGATCATCCCGGCAATCGATGCGAGCGCCGGATCGTGCTTGACCCCTTCGGCCAGGATCTCGATCGTGCCCGTGATCACGGTGAGCATGTTGTTGAAGTCGTGGGCGATGCCGCCGGTCAGTTGCCCGACCGACTCCATCTTCTGCGCCTGGAACAATTGTTCTTCCGCGGCGCGCTTTGCCGTGATGTCCCTGACGAAGGCGTTGATGATGAAGCCGTCGTTGCGGCGCAGCGCCGTGAGCGACACCTCGGCGAAGAATTCGCTTCCGTCCTTGCGGAGCAGAGGTGTCTCGTAACGTCCTCCGGCGGCTTCGCCTTTGGCCTCGCTCAGGAACTGATCAATCCACTGCCGGTGCCCCACCCACAGCGATTCCGGAAACAGCAGCTTCTCCACGCTGCGGCCGATGGCCTCCTCGCGCGTCCAGCCCATCAGCGCCTCGGCGTGCGGGCTCCAGTTAAGGACGACGCAGCTCCCATCCGTCTGGACAAAGGCGTCGAGCGCCTCTTCGATGATGGCTCTCGCCATCTTCTCGTTGTCGATCAGCGTCTGATACGCCCGCTCCTGCTCCGGCTCGCGGCGAGCATCCGCAGGCTTTCGCAAACCATTGGTGATTCCCACGGCAAGAGCGATCCCGAACACCGAAGCAATCGCGCTACCGGCGAACGCGGCACCAATGACTGCCGTCAACGTTCCATGCGAGGGTTCCTCGGCGACGAAAAAATAGGCAAAAGCGCTGACGACGCAGGACGTCACCACGACCAGCACAACCATCGCCAGCGCGAGGCGGCTTGCTACCGTCATAGCCTCCCCCGGTCCCGAGGCGATGGATGAATACCCGCTTTTTTCAGCCAATTTCGACTGCATCGGGCAATGCTGCAGTGTCCGGTCGTTGCTTACCCGACTTCAGTTGGCGATCCCAGACTTTTCGTCCCGTAAAATTACGGGGGCCCGGACCAGAGCGCAGGCCGACAATGTTGGACGGCTTACACTCCAAAAATCCTGCTGTAGCGGGCCTTGCTCTCTTCGCTTTGCGCCTGCAGCCGGGCGGGGTCGGCCTCGAGCAGTTTCAATTTTGCGAGCGGGATGATCTCGCGTTTCTCCTTCACCTGCGCGTGAAACGAGCGGTGAGCGAAGGCTACCGGTTTTCCGGCCGCTTAGTTCGTCCGCACGTGCAGCTTCAGCGCAGCGCCAAACGCCTCGAACAGCTTTCGATTGATCGGATTGCGCTGCGGATCGTACTCCGCGTGCCACTGCACGCCGAGCGCGAAGGCAGGCGCGTCCGCGATCCGGATCGCTTCGATGGTGCCGTCCTCGGCAATGCCTTCGATGACGACGCGCAGGCCGGGTTCGAGGATGCCCTGCCCGTGCAGCGAATTCACCCGGATGGTCTCGCAGCCGAGCAGGCTGGCAAACGTGCCGCCCGGCGTCAGGTGCACGTCATGCCGGTCGGCGAATACCACGGTCGGATCGGGATGGATTTCGCCGTTGTCCAGCCGCGGCATGCGGTGGTTCATGCGGCCGGGGATCTCGCGGATTTCAGGGTGCAGCGAGCCGCCGAAGGCGACGTTCATTTCCTGCAAGCCGCGGCAGATGCCGAAGATCGGTACGCCGCGGGCGACGCAGGCTTCCGTCAGCGCCAGCGCAACGTCGTCACGGTGGATGTCGTAGGGTTCGTGCCGCTCATGCGGTTCGGTCTTGAAACGGGTCGGATGAACGTTGGCGCGGGCGCCCGTCAGCACCACCCCGTCCACAACATCGAGAAGCGCGCCGATGTCGGTGATCTCGGGCGAGCCGGCGAACATCAGCGGCAGCGCACCGGCAACGTCAGCAACCGCGCGCAAATTGCGCTCTCCGACCATCTGCGTCTGGAACCGGTCTTCGACGCGATGGGCGTTCGCGATCACACCGACCACGGGCCGTCTCATCGCAAGTATTCCGCTGTCATCGTCCTGTGCAAAAGGATTCTTCTGGGTTGGGCCACGATTCCGGACGATCATGCCTGCGGGCGGGCAGCGGATCAATATCCAGCGGGTTGCCGCGGGCCTGCCCTGCTATTTTCGCGTAAAGGCCTCCTCGGCGTCGATCCCGTCGACCCCGGGCAAACCGGCGGCCCGGAGCGCGGTGGCGGCCGGATTATCGGCGCCATTGAGCCAGGGCAATTTCGCCTCGATTCCGCGCGTGACCGGCTCGCCCAGCACGCCGCCGAAATCGAGCGGCCAGTATCCATTTGGCACCACCTCGGCGGTAAGCCCCTTCACGCGATAGCCTTTTCCAAGCGCGGCTTCGGCGTCGTCAGGCGCGACGGTGCGGGCAGTGCCGGAATTGGCCGAATCGGCAAAAGTGACCAGCACCGGGATCAACGCGCCCTTCACCGGCGCGACGCCGGTCAGCCGGCTCATCTCGTTGAACGACACCCGTTTGCCCGCGGCCTCGATATAGGCGCGGAGCGCCACGTAGTTCACTTCCTCCAGCACGAGTTTGTTGTTGTCGACGTGAGCCAGCAGCGCGACCAGGTTTTTGCCACCGCCCAGATCGACGAAAACGGCGTCACCCACGGTGCGGGTCTGGCCGCGGCGGCTGTAGCTGCGATCGGGATGGACTGCGAGCACGCCGGATGCCGATTTGGGTCCTTCCGGGGTCTCGACCTCGACCGCCAGGCGAAATTTGTGGGCAGGACGGTTGATCCTGATCTGGTCGCCGATGACCAGCGCCGCCAGCAGCGCGATCGGACCGAACCATTTGAAAATCGTCTTGATCATCGCCGCGCCCGTCACACCGGATTCATCCACCGCTTGGCACAATGGGCAGGCCAGCGTCAAACCGGCGCGCGCGCCGGCTTGATCCCGGCCGCGTTTTGGCGAAAGACTGCCGGAACGATATTCTGCGAGAAGGAATCAACGTGACAGGTCCCGCTGACAATCGCCTTCAGGCCCGCAGCGATCTGGCGTGGGCGATATCCGTCGGCGGCATCGGCGTCGTCCTGTTCGTCGCGCTGCTGCTGTTCACTTGGTACTTCGCCGCGACGCTGTTTCTGATCTTCGCCGGCATGCTGCTCGGCGTCGCACTCAACGCCATGAGCAACCTGCTCGGGCGCGTCGTCCGCCTGCCGCACGCGTTGCGGCTGACCATCGTGTGCCTGGCGGTCGCGGGCATGCTGTCGGGCATCATCTTCCTCGGCGGCACCACCATCGCCCAGCAGACCACCGTGCTGAGCAACACGCTCAAGTCGCAACTGGTCAACGTCAAGGGGTTCCTGGAGAGAAACGGCATCGACACCAGCCTGTTCGATTTCGGCAGCCTGTCATCGCACCCGGATGCATCCGAAGCGCCTGCACCCACCACTCCCCCGCCGACCCACTCGCTGCCCAGCGCCGGCACGATTGCATCGAGCGGCGGCGCGATCTTCAGCCAGAGCCTGAAGCTGATCCTGGGGACCGCAAGCGCGGTCGGAAACTTCTTTATCGTGCTGTTCCTGGGGATCGCGTTTGCGACCCAGCCAGCCGTCTATCGCAACGGCCTGCTGTTCATGACGCCGGCCAGGCATCGTCAGCGCGCGACCGTCATCGTCGACCGGATCAGCGAGACGCTGGAGCGCTGGCTGATCGCCCAGATCATCACCATGGCCGCGGTGTTTTTCGTGACCTGGGTCGGCCTCGAGATCATCGGCATCCAGAGCGCGTTCATCCTCGGCATCCAGGCCGGGCTGCTCGCGTTTATTCCGACGGTCGGGGCCATCCTCGGCGGATTGATCGTGGTGCTGGCCAGTCTCGCATCCGGCTGGGTCGCGGGCCTCTCCGCCTTCATCCTGTTCCTCGGCGTGCACGCGCTGGAGAGCTACGTGCTGACGCCGCTCATCCAGCGGCAGGCGCTCGACATTCCGCCTGCCACGCTGTTTGCGTTCCAGATCCTGCTCGGCGTCGTGTTCGGCGTCTGGGGGCTCGCGCTGGCGCTCCCCCTGATGGCCATCGCCAAGGTCATGATCGACCATTTCAAGGCGGAGAACGCGCCGCCCGCGACCATGGCGGCGTGAGTGTCAGCCGGCCGTGGTCAGCACCGTTTCGGTGTGCTCGACCTCGGGCGGTGCGGCAAAATACTGCCCGACCAGGCCGCGCCATGCCGTGAAGTCTTCCGAGCCGCGGAAATCCACCGTGTGGTTTTCCAGCGTTTCCCACTGCGCCATCAGCCGGTAGCGCTGCGGCTTTTCGATCGACTTGTGCAGTTCAAAGCCCTTGCCGCCCTTGGCGCGCAGGAACAGCGGCCGCGCCTTGGCGACGGCGGCTTCAAAATCCTTCTCGGTGCCCGGCTTGACGTCGATTTGTGCGATTTCGGTGATCATTGGGGTTGCGCCTTCTCATGGGAATGCGCGTGTCTAACCCGCCCGCTCGAAAAGAAAAAGGCGCGATGCGGCGCCCGTACGTCTGCGATGACCCGGCAACTAGCGGAACAGCAGCACCGCGCCGGCAATCACGAAGGCGCAGCCGACGAACATGATGGCAGGCCAGCGCGTTCTGCGCTGATCATAACGCCCCTGCGCACGACGCTCGGTGATGAGCGCCCTCTCGAATTCTTCCGAGGAAGAGAACATGCAGCCAAAACCGCCACGGGTGGAAGCCTCGGCCGCTTCGAGCGACGTCAGCGCTGCCTGTGGATTCTGTCTGCGCATCGAGTCCATGGCGCAGATGATATGAACGGAATGGTAAATGGAAAGTTACCGGATGCACGCCTACGGCGTCGCCGGCGACTGGCGCGCCGAAGCCGGAAGCCCCGCGGTCTTGCGCCGCCATATTTCCAGCGACAACGGCAGTTCCGCTGCGGCCTCGACGCGGTTGCGACCGCCGCGCTTGGCCTGGTAGAGCGCGGTATCGGCGGCCGCCAGCAGCACGTCGAGTTCGGTGCCGGCCGGCCCGCCGGCGACGCCGATGCTGACGGTCGTGTCGACCGGCCCTTCCTCGCACACGATGTTGGAAGCCTCGAAGGCCTCGCGCACCCGCTCGGCCACGATTACGCCTTCCTCCAGCGCGCACGGCAGCAGCGCGGCGAACTCCTCGCCGCCGATCCGGCCCGACAGGTCGCTGATGCGCAGGCTGCTGATCACCACGGTCGAGAACAGCTTGAGGATCTCGTCGCCCGCGGGGTGACCGAAGCGGTCGTTGATGCCCTTGAAATGGTCGATGTCGAAAATCATGACAGTCACGGGCCGCCCCGCGGCGGCTTCGCGCTCGATCACCCGCAGGCAGGCTTCCGAAAAGCCGCGGCGGTTCAGCATTCCGCTCAGCGGATCGACCGAGGCCGCGGTCTTGTGCACGGTCACGGCACGATCCGACACGAGCATGAAGATCACGAACACGGTGCCGATCGCGTACAGAATCAATTCGATAGAAAATGCCGTGACCCAGATGCTGCTCGCGAAGGTCTCGTCATGAGGGCGCAGGAGGCCGCCGAGCAGGATCGGCAGCATCAGCACGCCGCCGTGCATGACCGGCACCGCAATCGTCGGCCAGCGCTTCTGCATCGTTCGCCGCCGCTCGCTCCACAATTCGGAAGCCGTGAGCGCCGCATAGACGGCGACGATCGCAGCACCAAGGGTCAGGCGCATGGCGACGTTCAACGACGGCAAGGCCACGGCAACGCCGATCCACACGATCGCGCCGAACAGCAGCCCCGGAAGATGCGGCTTGCGACCGAGGAACACGCGCGCCGCATTCCAGACCATACCGCAGGCAATGAAGCCCACCGCATTCAGCGCCAGCAACAGTGGTTCGCCGAGCTTCGAACCGCCGATGGTCCAGATCGCCACCGAAGCCGCGCCGATCAGATAGGCCGTGCCCCACCATTTCAGGGCCGGGATGTTTTCCTGCTTGCCGAAGAACACGAGCATGGCGCCGAGCATTCCGGCAACCATGGTGGCAAACAAATAGAGCGTGGCGGTATCGAACGACATGGGTCTACCCGAACGCGTATGGTGCATATCTGGCGCGTGTCGAAAATGCGATTTCGCGCCGTTGCATCGCGGACACTAGGAGCGCCGTATTCCGAATCCGTTTGCGCCGGTAGCCAAGTTTTCACGAAAACCCGTGGTAACTCATCACTAAATGTAAACCAAAAAGGGCGCCGATCGGGCGCCCTTTTCGTCGTTCGATGCATGCAGCTTTCGCTGCAAATTTTAGCGAAGCAATTAGCGCTTCGAGAACTGGAACGACTTGCGCGCTTTCGCCCGGCCGTACTTCTTGCGCTCCACGGTGCGGGAGTCGCGGGTCAGGAAGCCGCCCTTCTTCAGGACGCCGCGCAGGTCCGGCTCGAAGTTCGTCAGAGCCTTGGAGATGCCATGGCGCACGGCACCCGCCTGGCCCGACAGGCCGCCGCCGGCGACCGTGCAGACGACGTCATACTGGCCGGCGCGCGCGGCAGCGACCAGCGGCTGCTGGATCAGCATGCGCAGAACCGGGCGGGCGAAATAGACTTCGACCTCGCGGGTGTTGACCAGGATCTTGCCGGCGCCCGGCTTGATCCAGACGCGGGCGACCGCGTCCTTGCGCTTGCCGGTGGCATAGGCGCGACCGTACTTGTCGACCTTCTTGACGTATTTCGGCGCGTCCGGAGACACCGCCGCCTTCAGCGACGACAATTGATCGAGAGACTGCATGGTATCCGACATCTTATGCGGCCCTCATGTTCTTGCGGTTCATCGAAGCGATATCAACCTTCTCGGGCTGCTGGGCTTCATGCGGATGTTCGGCGCCGGGGTAAACACGCAGATTGCCCATCTGGACGCGGCCGAGCGGGCCGCGCGGGACCATGCGCTCGATGGCCTTCTCGATCACACGCTCGGGGAAGCGACCCTCAAGGATCGACTTCGCGGTGCGTTCCTTGATGCCACCGATGAAGCCAGTGTGCTTGTAGTAGACCTTGTTGTCGCGCTTGCGACCCGTCAGCACGACGTGCGCCGCGTTGATGATCACGACATGGTCGCCGCAATCGACGTGGGGTGTGTAGGTCGGGAGGTGCTTGCCGCGCAGACGCATGGCAACCAGGGTGGCGAGCCGGCCGACCACCAGACCCTTGGCGTCGATCAGCACCCACTTCTTCGTCACCTCGGCGGGCTTGGCCGAAAACGTTTTCATGTGAGGAAATCCGTGAAAATGGAAATCGGCGCCAGATGCGCCGAACTGCGCGGGTTTCTAGAGAAC
>DAIMKE010000263.1:0-7418 GCA_036721875.1 Bradyrhizobium sp.
CCTTCGCAGCCTGAATGCTCGTTGCATCGAGCGTCTTTCCTTCGAGCGCGCGCTCGACCCCCCGCGCCCGCACGGCGGTGGGGGCCATCGCCCCGTAGGCGATGCGCGCCTGGCTGATCCGTCCGCCGGCATTGGGCAGGTGGGCGGCGATGCTCATCACCGCGATGCCCTTCGGCTTCACGCGGCTGACCTTGCGGAAGCGGAAGTCGGCCGCATTCTGCGGTTTTGAGAACTGCACGCCGGCGACAAGTCCGGCAACGCCGCGTTCGCGCGCGCCGAGAAATTCATCGAGCGGCATTGAGCGTGCGGAGCCGTAGCCCGATTGCACCATCACCTGCGCATCGAGCGCCAGCAGCGCCACGGCGAAATCGCCGTAGGGAGTTTGGGCAAAGAGATTGCCGCCGATCGTTGCCATCTGCCGGACGGCCGGGCCGCCTATGGAGCGCGCGGCGGCGTGCAGAAAGGCGAGATCGCGGTTGTTCAACACCATCGCCATGGTCACGCCAGCGCCAAGCTCGATGCGTGCGCCTGATGTGTTCATCTGTCGGTAGGCGGGATCGGTGATCCGCAGCAGCGTGCCGTCGAGCAGCCGCCCTTCGTTCACGTCCCGCATCACGAGCGTGCCGCCCGAGAGCAGCGTGGTCCGCTGATCCGCGGTGAGGATACCGGCGGCTTCCGCCATGCTGGTGGCAACGCGCACGTCGAGCGGCATGTCAGGTGCCCTCCTTTTGCAATTGAGGAAGTTGGCGCACGGCTTCCATGCCGGCGACATAAACCTCTTCCCCCACCATGCGGGCGAGTTCTTCCTCGCGTCCCGGCGGGGTGGTGAAGCGGCTTTCCCAGTGCCAGAAGCTGCGATTGCCGTCGGTCACTGGCAGCAGGCGGATGTGCGCGACGTAGTTGAAGAGCGGGATCGGCGTATCCAAAAGGCAATAGCTGCAGGTCATCTCGAGGTCGGACAGTGCAAGCAATTGCTCGCGCAGTTCGCTGCCATCCTGAAGCGTGAAGCGGCGGACACAGCCGACCTTGTCGACCGGATAGCCGCGCTCGATCAGGCTCGTGGCCACGATGGGATGGTATTGGTCATGTGCATTGAAATCGCGCACGACGGCCCAGAGCCGGTCCACAGGCACATCGACGATCGTGCTGCGAACGACCTTTGGCACATCAGCCTCCGAAGGCGCGCTTGAGCGCATCAAAGCCGCCCTGGAACACGCCGCCGCCGATATTGGAGACCAATTCGCCTTCCTTGTCGGGGGCGCAATCGAAGTCGGCCGACCATTCGATGAAGGTCCTGTCGTGATCGGTGATCGGGGTGAGCCGCAGGGTCGCCACGTAATTGGTGAGCGGCATCGGCGAGTCGAGGATCGAATAGGTGCAGAACATGTCGAAATCGGAGAGACCAAGCAGCTGCTCGCGCAGCCGGTCGCCGTTTCGAAGCGAGAAATTGCGGATGCAGCCCACTTTGTCGGCGGGCTCGCCATTCTCGATGCGGCTTTCGGCGATCGCGGGATGCCAGTTCGACAGCCCGTTGAAATCGCGCACGCGGGCCCAGACCCGCGCGGCGGAGGCATTGATAACGCTGGATGTATAGACCCGGGCCATTGCCGTTTACTCCTTGGCCTTGCCGCCTGTGCCGCCGCCGGTCTTGCCGTCCTTGCTATCCTTGGGCTTTGCGCCCGACGATTCCTTGCCGATGCGCTGCATGTCGCTGGCCTCGCGGATGAGCCCGCCCATCTTCGCCAGGTTCCCGCCCTCGATGCCGATCTCCTTCAGCACCTCGTCGATCAGCGGCGCCTGCACGCGGTAGCGCAACGCACTTTCGATCACCTCGTCGGTGGGCGAGCGGGAGGCAGAACCGCCGCCGCCCGCGCCGGCCAGGCCTTCCACATGCAGGATCCTGATGCCGTCGATCTTTTCCATCGGCTTGACGCTCTCGCGCACGATGCCCTCGATCCGGTCGAGCAGGCGGCGGCGGAACAGGCCGTAACGCGCGCCATCCGAAAGAACATTCTCGGCCTCGTAGAGCAGCTTCTGTGCTTCCGCTTCCACCGCGCGCCGCACCTTGTCGGCCCCTGCGGCGATGCGGGTCTCTTCCGCCGCCTTCTCGGCGAGCGTTACTTCCACGGCCTTGCGGCGCTTGGCGCCTTCGCTCTCCTTCACCGTCTTCACGAGTTCCTCCGCCTCCACCGCCTTGGCGCGGGCCAGTTCGGCCTTTACCTGGGCTGCGGATTCCTCGAGCGACTTGGCATAGAGCGCGATGGCCTTTTCCATCACGGCGTTCTCCACGTCCCGCTCGCGCTCGATCTCGAGCTTTCGCAGGTCGCGCTGGCGTCCCACACGGGCCTCGTCGAGACCCCGATCGGAAGAGATGCGCGCGCGCTCCACCTCTTCGTTGGAAGTAATCTGCGCCTCCTGAAGGGCCTGGGCACGGGAGATCTCGAGTTGTTCGAGCGCACGCCGGCGTTCCACCCGCGCCGCCTCGAGCGCCTGCTCGCGGGCAATGTCGATCTTCTCGATTTCCTGCTTGGCGACGATTTCCGCCTGACGCAGGGTCCTGTCGGCATCGGCGCGTTCCACCTTCTTGGCGGCGAGCGTGATGGCGCGCTCCTCTTCGGCAACCTCGATGGTCTTCTTCTGGTCGATCTGGAGCATTTCGCGCGTCCTGGTTGACGCAATGCGATCCTGCTCGAGCTTGAGCTCCGTGGCGATGCGCTGGCGTTCCACATCGTCGCGCTTCCTGATTTCCCTGGCCTCGAGCGTTGCCGAGCGCGCAATCTCCAGCTCTTTCGTCGAGAGGTCGGCAGCGATGCGTTCTGCGGCAAGCGCCTTCTCCTGGGCGATGCGTGCAGCCTCCGTGGCCTCGCGAGCGGAAATTTCCGCGGCGTCCAGGGCCTTGTTGCGCGCGATCTGGAGAGCGCGCACGCGCTCCTCCTGCGCGATGCGCGCCGTTTCGATCGCTTCGCGGGCGGCAATGTCTTCCTGTTCGAGGGTCCGGGTCCGCTCGATTTCGCGGTTGCGAACTTCCTGCTCGCGCGCGATGCGCTCGGCATTGACAGCCGTCTCCTGAAGAATACGTGCCTTGTCGGTCGATTCACGGGCCGCGATCTCTGCGGCTTCGATCACCATTGCACGTTCGATTTCCTTCTGGCGGATGTCGCGTTCGGAGGCGATGCGCGCGGCATTGATCGCCTGCTCATTGGCGATCCGCGCCTTCTCGACCAGTTCGCGCGCGGCGATTTCGGCTTCTTCTACCGTTCGCGTTCGTTCAATTTCCTTTTGGCGAATGTCGCGCTCGGAAGCGATGCGTGCCTCGCTGATGGCGCGCTCGTTGGATATCCGCGACTTCTCGATTTCCTCCCGAGACTGAATCTGCGCCTGTTCGGCCTCCGTGTCGCGCGCGGCCCGCTCGCGTGCCACCTCCGCGCGCTGGATCGCACGGCGGATTTCGATTTCCCGTTGCTGTTCGAGCCTTGCCGATTCGCTGTCCCGCTCGATATCGAGCGACTGGCGCTCGGCTTCGAGGTTGCGGGTGCGGATCTTGATCATTGCATCCTGCTCGATGTCGTTCCTCAGTTTCCGCTTCTCTTCGATCTCTCCGATGATCCGCGTGAGACCTTCCGCATCGAAGCGGTTGGAGGGGTTGAAGTACTGCAGGTCGGTCTGGTCGAGATTGGTGATGGCGACGTTCTGGAGTTCGAGCCCGTTCTGGTCGAACGCCTCGGCGGCCGACTCCCGCACCTTCTGCACATAGGTGCCGCGCTTCTCGTGCATCTCCTCCATTGTCATCTCGGAGGCAATCGAACGCAGCGCCGAGACGAGCCGGCCGGAAAGCAGCGTATTCAGCTGATCGGGCTGCAGCGTGCGCCGTCCGAGCGTCGCGGCCGCGATGGCGACTGCCTCGCGTTGCGGGCGAACGCGCACATAGAACTCGGCATCGATATCGACGCGCATCCGGTCGCGGGTGATAAGCGCGTCGTCGTTGGCGCGGGTCACCGCCATGCGCAGGACGTTCATGCTGACCGGGGTGACGTCATGGATGATCGGCAGCACGAAGGCGCCGCCATTGATCACCACCTTCTCCCCAAAGAGGCCGGTACGCACGAACGACACTTCCTTCGAGGAGCGCCGATAGAGCCAGTTCACGAGGTAGACGATGATCGCGATGACGATCACCGCCACGATGAGCCAGAGAATGAGGGTTCCGATCAGTTGCCCCGTCATGTCACGTTCCTCCCATTCGCCGACCCTATTGGGCGGCGCTTGAACGGCGGGTTGTCCCTGCCGGGTTGTCGTCTGTGCCGCCGTTGCGGCCGATGGTTTTGAAAGCACGCGTCTGATCGCGGATCGCGGCTTCCACCGGCAGACGCTCCATCGAGGAGGCGCCGTAGAAGCCGTGGCAATGCCGGGTGTTCTTCATGATGAAGTCGGCATCCGGCGGCTCGGCCACCGGGCCGCCATGCACAAGAATGATGGTCTCGGGATTCACCGCAAGCGCCGCCTCGGCCCAGCCGTCGACGAGCGCGGGGCAATCGGCGAGCTTGAGCGCCGTTTCCGCCCCGATCGAGCCGCCGGTCGTGAGGCCCATATGGCAGACGATGATGTCCGCGCCGGCCCTGGCCATGGCGGCCGCATCCGCCTCCGAGAAAACATAGGGCGTGGTGAGGAGGCCCTTGTGTCTGGCGAGCGCCACCATCTCCACCTCGAGGCCGTAACCCATGCCGGTCTCCTCGAGATTCTGGCGGAACACGCCGTCGATCAGCCCGACGGTGGGGAAGTTCTGCACCCCGGAGAAGCCGATCCGCTTCACGTCGTCGAGAAAGACATCCATGGCGCGGAACGGATCCGTGCCGCAGACCCCGGCGATGACAGGCGTGTGCTTGACCACCGGCAGCACTTCGCGCGCCATGTCCATCACGATCGCATTGGCATCGCCATAGGGCATCAGCCCGGAGAGCGAGCCGCGACCGGCCATGCGGAAGCGGCCCGAATTGTAGATGACGATGAGATCGATCCCGCCGGCTTCCTCGCATTTGGCGGAAAGGCCTGTGCCGGCGCCGCCGCCGACGATCGGTTCGCCCCGGGCGATCATGGCGCGATAGCGTGCGAGAAGGTCGGATCGAGAGAAGCCTGGCATGGGTCAGCTCCTTCCGGATACGCCGCGGGAGCGGCTCTGATGCAAGGCCCGGAAATGCTGGGCCAGCGCGGAGGCGAACGCGGGATCGTTGATGTGGTGCGGAAGACGGATGATCTGCCGGTTGGTCGTCGCTCGCACCGCTTCGGTGATGGCGCCGAACAGGGCAGCGTCGGCTTCCGGATTCCAGAAGGGATGTCCCGGCGCATCCAGCGCGGAAACGCCGCCTTCCGGCAGCAGGAAGCGCACTTGCCCTTCCATCAGATTGAGCTTTTCGCCGATCCAGCGACCCATCCGCCGGTTCTCTTCCACGGTGGTGCGCATCAGCGTGACCTGTGGGTTGTGCGGATAGAGGGTGCGGCTGCGGTAGTGCGCCGGTACCGTGTCCGGCGCACCGAAGTTCACCATGTCGAGCGCACCCACCGAGCCGACATAGGGAATCCGTGTGCGTATGATCGACCCGAAGCGGTCTTCCGTGGCCGGGAGAATGCCACCCATCATCATGTCGCAGATTTCGGTCGTGGAAACGTCGATGACACCTTGCATCAGGCCGGAATCGATCAGCTTCTCCATCGACCTGCCGCCGATGCCGGTGGCGTGGAAAACCAGCGGCTCCCAATCCTTTTCGATCAACTTCGTGACCTGCTGCACGCACGCCGTCGTGACGCCGAACATGGTCATGCCCATGAGCGGGCGTTCGGGAGCGGCGCGCCGGGTTGGGTTTGGCGTGTTCTGTTCGATCCAGCTGCGCGCCATCGCGGCCATGGCATGCGCAGCATTGCCGAGCACGGCGCGCGAGAGGCGATTCAGTCCCTGGATGTCCGTAACGGAATGCATCATCGTCACGTCGGTCGGGCCGACGTAGGCGGCAACATTGCCCGCCGCCATGGTCGAGATCATGACCTTCGGCACGCCGACAGGCAGCGTCTGCATCCCGGCTGTCGCGATCGCCGTGCCGCCGGACCCGCCGGCGGAGATGATGCCGGCGACATTCTGCTGCTTGGCGGTCCAGGCGCGGAACGCTTCCGTCATCGCGGCCACTGCCGTACCGCGATCGCCGGAGGCAATGCCAGCGGACCCCAATGGAGATGCGAGCGCGACTTCCTGCGCCGAAACGTCGGCGCCCTGGTTGCGGCCGGCGGTGGAAAGATCCACGAGCCGCGTGCGCAGCCCCGCAGCCTTGATGATATCGCGGATGTAGCGCAGTTCCTCGCCCTTGGTATCGAGCGTGCCGGCGACGATGACATGCGGCTCCTGCGGCGCGCGCGCGGCAAGCGGAGAAATGTCTCCCACGCGCCGGCCGTCGACCGCTGCAAGGGTGGGGCGCGAAACGGTGCGCGCCGCAGCTTCGATCCGCGCCGCGGGGATGTCCTGCGACCACCGCGTCGGCAGCACGGGATTGGCATTGTAGATCCGCGTCGGTCCCAGCGGCACGATCTCCGCGCGCTTGAGCGGGGCGGCGGCTCCCGGCGTATCGCTCGCTTCGGTGTCGTCCGCGCTGTGCCGGCCAACGCCCAACAGGCGCTGTTGCAGGTCGCGATCGGCCGCGAGCGTCTGCGAGGCGATGATGCGGTGGATCCGCCCGTTGACCATGATGGCCACGGGGTCGGACATCTGGGTCGCAACGCCGATATTCTGCTCGATCACGAGGATCGAGACGTCACCCTCCGCGGCGAGTTGCACCAGCGTTTCCTCGACATGGGCGACGATCACCGGGGCAAGGCCTTCGGTCGGTTCGTCCATGATCAGCAGGCGTGGATTCATCAGGAGCGCGCGGCTGATCGCCAGCATCTGCTGCTCGCCGCCGGAAAGCTGACCGCCGCCATTGCGCCTTCGCTCGGCAAGGCGCGGGAATACCTCGTAGATGCGTTCCGGCGTCCAGTTGCCCTTGCCCGTCGACACCAGGCGCAGATGCTCGTCCACCGTCAGCGATCGCCACAGGCGGCGCCCCTGCGGTACATAACCGATCCCCATCCGCGCGATCTCCGCCGGCGAGCGTCCGACCAGTTCCTCGCCCATGAAGCGGATCGATCCGGAAGAGGGGCGGACAAGGCCCATGATCGCCTTGCACATCGTGGTCTTGCCCATGCCGTTCCGTCCGACGACGGAGAGCACGCCGGAGTAAAGCGAAAGGTCCACGCCCTGAAGCGCGTGGCTTCTGCCGTAGAAGACATTCACGCCTTGCAACTGGAGCACGGGCGCGGAAGAACCCGTGGGGCGGGGCGGACGTTCAGCCATGTCCGCCTCCGAGATAGAGTTCCTGCACTTCCGGGTCGTCCTCGAT
>DAIMKE010000264.1:0-7410 GCA_036721875.1 Bradyrhizobium sp.
GCTGTTAATAGCGGGGAGATCGATATCGCTCCACATCATTGCGCGCTCCACATAAGTCGAGTCACGTTGAGCTCAACGTGACTCGATGACTGGGGACCAGAACCTCTCGACGCCGACCAGCGCCGTGATTTGCTCGAAATCGTCGAGGATCGATACGAAGCCCGCTCGACTATCGTCACCAGCCAGCTGCCCGTCGATCGCTGGTACGAAATCATCGGAAACCCTACCATCGCCGACGCGATCCTCGATCGCCTCGTCCACAATGCCTACCGCATCGAACTCAAGGGAGAGAGCCTCAGAAAGCAGAAGCAAACCGCCCAAGATCAATCGGTCTCTTGACCTTCCCAGCCCTCGACGACATCATGAAATTGACCCATGCGAACGACGCCACGGGTGGCCGGCTTCAGATCGGAATCCCCGGCCGGCTTCGAATTGGAATGCATGGCCGGCTTCGTCGGAATCCGCATTGGGCCACCATCGCATCCTTGATCGAAACCTGTAAGCTGAACGATATCGATCCGCTCGCCTACCTGACCGACGTCCTCGCCAGGATAGCCAACGGCCATCCGAACAGTGAGATCGACCAACTGCTTCCGTGGGCATACCGACGTCAAGACCTCAAGGCCGTGGCCTGAAAACGACGCTTACCATAGAAAGACGGGTCTTGCCGATAAGCCAGCAGCACTCGCGCCCGCTCGACACGACCCGCAGCTTCCGTGCGAGATCGCGCAATCGACTCCAACTCCCGCAACTCCGTTCTCTTGATCGACAACTCGATCAATCGCCGAGATCCCGCCATGACCTTCGCCTCGTTAAACGAATCAAAGATCAGCCTACAAGGCTTCGTCGACCCCATGAATCCCGCTCATAGGTCCAGTTCCATGGAATCGATGGTCTAGATATGCAAATTGTTGCGATCGAGTGCGTGAATTCGGTAGGTTGATGCTAGACGCGATCCTGCAGAATATAAATGGCGCCCTTGAATTTCGTCGAACATTTTTTGCCACAATAACCCTGCCTTTCTAAAACCGAGGCTTTTATCCACCTGTGTTTCGCCATCCTTACGGTCTTTCAATCTCAAGCAATTTGATGCACGCAGGTTTTTTTGTGGACCACTGAACGGTAATTTTTCTATCCATGACCGGCGCTGGTGTTGAAAAATCGGAAGCTGAGAAGAAATATCAGCCCTTCCGAGTTTCGAACTTCGACTGAAATGGAGTATCCTAATGGCTTAGATTCTCTGGAGCATAAGTCTTTGACTGAGTCGGCCAAAAATTCTGCGGCCTCGACCTGGGCACTCTCGATATCTACTAGGTCCACTCCTTCGTGGTCATCGAAGAAGGCTTCACCGTCCCGGAGATCGAAATAGTAGCGGGGCATTGGCAGACCTTTCCGAGCATCAACATAAAATGGAGTAAACCCCATGTTGTTTCATGCCGCCGCGATCGAGATCAGTGTTGGGCCAACGCGCATTGCGAAGCGTTCGCAATTGGGCGAGCTGAGCGAGGCCACGCGAGTTCGCTATCCCTTTAGTTTTTCCTACTTCTTTTCGAATGGCCTCCATACAAAGCTCAATCGAAGATACGAATAGGCTATGCACCGGGCAGCGACCTGCCCCAATTTCCAGCCCGACAAAGGCGTTCGCCTTGATAGTGGTCGTCCGACTTGCGTCGCCGATTACCTAGAAAAGCACCTCATCGAGCATTCGTGAGCTGAGAAATAGCGGTCAGCAGTCGATCCAAACTGAATGGCTTCGATAGCATGATGCTGTTCGAAACACCCTTTGATGCCCATTCGTCGGTACGATCGCCGCTCATGTAGATGATAGGAACGCTGGGATCGATTTTCCTGGCAGCCAACGCAACATCCCAGCCGTTCAGCGAGCCGAGCAAATTGATGTCTGTTAAAACTGCCTGATACTCGAACTTCCCTTCGTCGTTGAACAGAGCGATTGCTTCGTCGCCGGACGTTGCTAACGTTGAACGCAATCCGACTGCAGCCAGCGCTTTCTTTATCGCGCGTTGAACCGCAAGGTCGTCCTCAACTACAAGGAAATGAACCCGTTCCATGCTACGACTTTCGCGCAAGGATCTTGCCGTTCAACTGATCCGGAATCCATCAGGAAATTGATATCACTCCAACCTAACTCAGGATACCTCAGGAAGCGGCGCCTTCAAATCGTTGAATGGCAAATTTGGCAGTTAAATCGGCACAACGTTCAAGCGGAATGATATCAATCGCGATCTGAAGGCCCGCGTTGTGAAGTTATGCTTGCACGCCTTTCTTCGGCATGTAGGGGTTCAATGTGCCTGCGATCACGCTCCAATCGGTCGTGATGATCTCTTGGGCAAACTGCTTTGCGTCGATTTCGGTTTTGAATTTGCGGGTCACGCGAATGCACCTGCGCCTGCTAGATTCGGACACCATCATCGATCGATGAGAACTTACCACGTATCAGGTTTTATCATCTGTCGCTGGTCGTGCTTCAACGCGTCCGCAGGTGCAGTACGACCCATTTGATTTAGTCGCATACCTCAACGCGGCGAACGAACACGCGGCCGTTTCGTCCCACGACCCGTCGGCGCACAAGATAGCAGTCGCCATCGCCAATATAGGAGTAACCACCATAATACGGGTAGCCGTACCCGGCATAACCGTAACCTGGATTAAAACCGTAGCCGCCATAACCATAGCTGCCATATCGACCGTGCCCGCCGTAGCCACCAAAGAAGCTATGACCACCATAGCCCCCGTGACCGGCCCCGACGAACCCACCGTGACCGCCAAATCCTCCGCCATGCCCGCCGAAGCCTCCTCCGCGGCCACCGAATCCTCCGCCACCACCATGCCCACCACCACCGTGCTGGGCGGCCGCCGGAGGAGCGGTGGTGGCGCCAAGCGCGAGCACCGCAACGCCGACTATCAGAGCTTTGTTGAGAGCCGTGGTCATGACGCATTCTCCGTATTTGAAGTTACTTATCTTTGCAACGTGATCTCTCGACCAGTTCAAGATTTGCCGAGCTTTAGCGAGCAAACCTTTGCGATGATGGCTGTGGCGGGTCGCACGCTCTCCGAGGTATTCGCCTAGAATGGATTCAACACCTTTGATAGGCAAGTCCGTAAGGACCGCTCCGGTGATCGCGAAACGCTACCTGACGCGCAATCGCACCCACGCAACATCATCGGTTGAATAGATGTCCGGAATGGTCGGGCGACCTGCCGGAGCCCCATTCCCCGGTCGAGCAATTGGCCAAGAACAGCGAAGTCGCGAGAGCCATCGCCAGCACAAACCTATTCATTCACATTTTTCCTTCTTCTAATCAAAGTCGATCCAGCAGACCAATGCTTCCGCAGTTTGCGCTTGCGAGATCGCAAAAGAATGCGAAAACGGACAACACAGGCCGACTTGAATGAAACAATTACGGCGCAAGATGGGAAGAGGAATGAACGGAGCGCTGCCGTGCCCGCCAGAGCACGTGCTGGGCTCAATGGAACGTGGCGCACTGCATCTCGATAGTCGGCCATTCGCATCAACGTATGATCAGTTCGTGGCGTAGATCGGGGAGCGCATTCATGCATCCGGCTTCGTTATGATTTGCGTCCGCGTCGCGAGCGCGTTCGAGTGCCGCTCGCTGATGCTGTTCGTCAGCGGTAGCCTGCTCCCGGCCGCGCGCGACGGAGCGGGGAGTAGGCTGGCGGTGCATTTGGGCCCTGAGCGACTGATGTACGGCGCTGGTATTCGGATTTGAAGTCAAGTCATCGAGAGCGGCCTCTATCTGCTTAATCTTATCCGCACATTGACCTGCTAAAGCAAGGCTCGCGTCTGACGCAATCATCCCGAAAGCCACCGCGATCACAGCCGCGGCCCGCAGGCCCTGGCGGTTTGCAACAACCTTTTGCGCAACAGCCGGGCTTGGATGCCGCTTAGCGAAGCCATAGGCAGCACGCAAATCGAACAATCGCGTTGCGAACCGCGACGCGCCGCTTCCGCCGGCTAGACCGGTCCGCCTTGCGGCAGGCTCGATGCTGTCGCAATTGGAGCCGGCCGAAGTCGACGACAAACATTGAACGTTGCCGCCCATCGATAACCCGTCTCGGAGATGCATCATATTGCACCAAAAAGGTAAGAAGTGCCGCATTGTCACAAGGTAACAGCCTACACAGATATACGAGGCAAGAGATAATCTGTTTGACCTACGTCAAAGATTTTAACCGGAGACGGCGCCGTCCCTTGTGGAGATCGCATCCCCGAGCGTGGTGCAACTGGCGTGAGACACCGCGTTCGCCTGCAAGAGCCGGGCAGGTCAGCTGGCGGATTCGCCGGAAGGCAGACGGTGGATCATCGCTCAACGGCGCGATGGTTTCTAGTGTCCTGTAACGGGCGCGCTGGACGGCCCATTCGTCGTTCTACTCGAGCTGGTTCGCACCGACGAGACCGACGATGGCTCCTCGTTGGGGAGGATACCAACCACCTCGGTCATCCGCCGCTTGATCTCGCCGTTGAGTCGCTCAATCGGCTTGGTGGAGTGCAACTTGGCGCGATGCCCGGGTCGAAACTGTAGCGCGACGATCTGGGTGGGAAGCAAGAGGTTTGTTGACGTTCGTTGTCGCGCGAAGGCGGCATTGCGCCGCCTGAAATGTTCCTGAATGCTGGGCCGTTGCCTCACGTAATTTGCTCCCCAGTGGGACGGGATTGCGGGGGCGACAATGAGGCAACTGAGCATGGCGACTTGAAGAGAACTGACGGCCGCTGTGGGGCAGCGCTTCAGAGAGGCAAGCTGCGCGGAGAAGGCGCGAGTTCTCGACGAGTTTGTGGTTGTGGACGGGCTTCCATCGAAAGCATACGATGCGCCTGTTCGTTGAAATGCGCTACCCAGCTGAGCTCGTCAATCACTGGTTGAGATAATGGAACCTCCGACAGCGCCCTCATCAATGTCGAAAAAATCCAGGTATTCCATGATGCGCAGCTGAACCTGCTGGTGCAAGATTGGGGTCGATAGACAACTCGTCGGTCTACCTCGCGATATGCGGCGCAACCTTGGACAGCGTTGATTGCCTCTCGAAAGGGATGACTGCTCAAGACGCTTCCATCGATAAACGGAACTCCTTTTGCGGCCAACCGTGGCAACGGCCGCGGGTAAAGTCATCTTTGTCGATCAAGTGCTCGGACGTGTGTTTCTCGCGCACCACCGGCAATCTTGCTTCCTGATGGCGCCGTTGATGAGAACCGCCGAGGGGGCGCTCGGCGGCTCTCTGGCGCCGGCAACCGGTGTGGGAAACGGTTGCTACCGCCAGTTCGTTGAAAGTTGAGAGCTGCTTCACTCATGGTCATTGGGATTTCTGAGCGCCCCGACCCGCCCGAGTCGGATGCACAGAACCAACTTCACGGCCTATGTCCAGGTTCGTGAAGAAGAGGCGCCCACTCCCAATTGTAAATTCGAACCGAAATGCCGACAAGTTACAGGTCCCCAAAATATTGTTTAGCCAATATTGCCTGGATAGCCGGGCCTGATCTCGGCCGAACGACACGCTTCACTCACTCGCACACCTGAACTCAAGGAACAAATACCCGGCCTCGTCCTACGACCCGCCCGTGAATGAGATAACAGTCATTGGCACAATAACCCGAATAGCCCTAGGCGGTGCAGATGGCCGATCAGGCGCGAGGGCACGGTGTAGAAGCCGCCCGAGGAGGTGACGCGGACGCCGACTTCCTCGTAATCCGAGGTGCGCTGGCCCGGCAGGGCTGCAGTTCGGCGCGTTCGAGGTCGATGCGCTTGGCATTGCGGACGTTGTGGCGGCTGACGATCTCGTCGATGCACCCGACCAAAGTGATTCCACGCGGAGCGCCGAAATACTCGAAAGGATGGTTCGGATCGCGGTAAGCTTAAGCCGCGCGGTGCCGCGTTCAAGACCAATGTTTACAAGGTGTCCGGAAAGAGATAGTCACCAAAGAGGGCGAAGGTCAGGAATAGGCCGTCGCTCTTGGTTGACCAGTCACGAATCGGTTTTTTGTGGCCGCTCCTTTTGAAGTGTCGAGCAGTATGTTTGACGGATCATCCGCCGGCAGAGTTGCGTGTGCAATCTTGAATGGTTTCTAGCCAAAGGCAACCTGTATGAGCCGAGCCTCGGCAAGGACCACGCAGATCAAGCTGTCGGACCGAGTGTATCCGTATGGGCTGCCCGCATGGGTACGCTATTTGCGCGTCTAATCATCCCCAGACGCCGGGAAAGATCGAGGGCTGGTATGGGCGCTTAGATCGTCTCCTGCAAGAAAACTACGATCTTGCGGCGCTCTCGAAGCTGCGACTGGATCGTCCCGCTAAACAACGGCGCAAACTGTTGCAACGACGGAAGGGTCACCGGAGTACCCAAAATGGTGCTTCGTATCCCTCCCGTTATGCCCTGTCAGAAGGTCGCGATGAGGGGTAGAAGAATTGCGTCGGCAGTTTGCTTTTGCACGTCATTGAGGGTCGGATACAGTCGCGTAAAGGCCGCGCGCGTTGATTTTACGGCCTCAAGGCGCTCCGTCAGATGGCGCTCATAGTGCTCGAGGCGCTCGGCGAAGGGCGTTTTATCGTCCAGAACAGTGAGCTTGCGCGATTCGGCAAGATGCTGACGTCCGGACCGGAGCGCCAAAGCCAGCGCATTCCACTCTGCCATTCGCTTTTTCGTGATCCCGAGTTCTGCCTTGAGGAAAGCGATGCGTTCCTCGGCCAGTTCGGTAGCATGGGCCGGGCGTTTGACGCCGATCTGGCCCCGCATCATCTTTTCTGTCCTTATGAACATTTCGCCGTGGTCATGCTGCTGTCTCGTATTGCTCCCGCCGGGCTCCATCGCCTCCATTTGCGCTGGCTTCATTTCGTCATCCATTGCAAGCAGACGTTCTCTAGCTCCCATGCGATCACCTGACGCAAATCCAGTCTGCGTCAAGCCTAGAAGAACGAGCGTCCATACGGTGCCGATTACTTGCCAGAAACCCTCATGGGATCGTGTCCTTCTCCAGGTGTAGACTTCAAAAAAATAGCCTTCCGGCCAACCCTCAGCCTTGATCTCGCTCAAATTCAGCGACCGCTGCGATGTCGTGCCGTGTAGTGCGAATTGATGGCGCGCTGGCGCTTTGGCATTGGCCTCAGCCGACCGAAACTGCGATCTCGATGCGACCGTTAACGCCGACATCGAGGCCCTCACTGGACGCCTTCGCTCGGAACACATGAAGACACGTTGATGATGAGCCCTGATGGCGGCGATCAAAAAAACCGATGATCGGTACGGCGCCCAGAATCACGGGAGCATCGGGTTAGCCGGCCATATCTGTCCCAATAAAACGCATAAAGGGTTGCCGGCCTGTTGCCCCAAACAGAATGACTTCATACTTCTGCGGTACATCACCACCCATCCCGGGTGACC
>DAIMKE010000265.1:0-7387 GCA_036721875.1 Bradyrhizobium sp.
TGCACTGGACCAAGCTGAACCAGAACTGGAATTTCATGTGCGCGGAGTGCCACTCGACCGGCCTTCGCAAGAACTACGACGCCAAGGCCGATCGCTTTGCGACGACCTTCGCGGAAATCAGCGTGGGATGCGAGGCCTGTCACGGACAGGGCTCCCGTCACACCACCTGGGCGCGCGATCAAAAGAGCTGGTGGCCGTTCGGCAAGCGCGAGGATCAAAGCAAGGGACTGCTGGTTCGTTTCGACGAGCGTCGCGACGTCGCCTGGCCGATCGATCAGCACAGCGGGACGGCGCGACGCTCTGCTGCGCCGGCTACGCTGCGCAAGGAGGTCGAGACTTGTGGGTTGTGCCACGCGCGACGCGCTGGCTTCCATGAGGAATGGCTGCCCGGTCAGTGGCTCTCGCAAACCCACGTGGTCGAAGCGCTCGCCCGCGCCACGTATCATGCCGACGGCCAGATCCGCGATGTGGAGGAACCCTATAACTATACGCCATTCAAGCAGAGCAGGATGTTTGCCGCGGGCGTCACCTGCAGCGATTGCCACGAGCCGCATAGTGCAAAGCTTCGAGCCTCGGGCGAGGGTGTTTGCTTGCAATGCCATGCAGCGGACAAATTTGCTGACGCGAAACATCGCCACCATGCCAGCGTGGATCCGCCGCCAACATGCATCTCCTGCCACATGCAGAGCCGCACCTACATGATCGTCGATCAGCGGCACGATCATGCTTTTCGCGTCCCTCGGCCTGATCTTTCGGTCAAGCTTGGTTCGCCGAACGCATGCAACGATTGCCACACTGACAAGCCGGCGCAATGGGCGGCCACCACCGTTGAAGAATGGTTCGGCCCCGACCGGAAGGGCCTTCAGACCTATGGTGCAGCTTTCCATGCCGCACGTTCGGATCAAGTCGATGCCGCTGCGCTTCTTGGCGTTTTGGCCGGCGACAGGAGCGCACCTGCCGTTGCGCGCGCGAGCGCGCTCAGCGAGCTTGCGTCTCGCGTCTCGCCCGCCAACATCGGCATAGCGCGAACAGGACTTGCCGATCCCGATCCTATGGTGCGGATTGGCGCCTTGGACATGTTGGAGCATTTACCCCCCGACCGGGTTTGGCCGTTGGCTTCACCGCTCTTGTCCGATCCCGTGCGTGGCGTGCGCATCAGGGCAGTTTCGCTGATTGCGGCAGTTCCGGCTGCAGCTCAGCCTCAGGCAGATCGCGCGCGCTTCGAGCAGGCGGCGAAGGAATTTGTCGCTGCTCAGCGCTCGAACGACGAGCGGCCAGAGGCGCGAACCACCTTGGGCAATTTCCTTGCCCAACGCGGGCAGGCCGCCGAAGCCGAGGCCGAATACAAGGCTGCGTTGCGGCTCAGCCCGCAATACGTCGCGGCGGCAATCAATCTGGCTGACCTCTATCGGCAGCTTGGACGGGACGGCGAGGGGGAAGTCATCCTTCGCAGTGCGCTTGCCGCCGCGCCGCGCGAAGCTGCAATCCACCATGCACTTGGGCTGTCATTAACGAGGCTCAAGCGACCAGATGAGGCTCTTGCCGCGTTTCGGAAAGCAAATGGGCTTGAGCCTGACAATGCGCAGTATGCGTACGTTTATGCGGTTGCGCTGCATTCCGGCGGCCAGCGTGACGAGGCCATGGCAGTGCTGAAGGAAGCCCTGAACAAGCATCCCGGCGATCGCGCGACTCTGTTTGCACTCGTCTCATTCAGCCGCATGGCTGGGGATGCTGAGGCAGCGCTCGGTTACGCAGAGCAACTCGCGGTCATCGCGCCGGATGACCGAAGTCTGGCGGGACTCGTCGTCGAACTGCGGCGAGCGATCAAACGATCGGCCCAATGACCAGTTTGGGTAAAGTGGCTTAGGGCGAGCCGCGCTCATGTTCCTTTGGCCTGTCATGTCGTGATTGTACGCGCCGATGTTGAAGCCGCCGATAAGGTTCGCCCCAGACGACAAGAATGCCTGGTTTTTCTTGCGTTTGCGCTGAACGGATAGGCCCAGCAATATCGTCATCATCAAATCATGCGGCGCTTCAAGGAGTGGATTGAGCCAAATATCGAACATCCAATCTATCTTCCTGAGCTGTTCAAGGCGCTGAAATGCTTCTTCACGAACATTAGGTATTGGATGATTGCGAGGCTCTGTGTTGCGGAGCATGCAGCCATCGCCCAGGCCATGGTGTGCTAATCCCGGTCCCTCGGAAGGACGTGAGGTATTGTGGGACCGATCCTCCCGAGTTTGGCCCTTATCGGAAGTGGGGATCCCGGCGGGATGTCCGCAGTTGTGAGAAAGCCAGAAATGATGAGAGGTGGGCGAACCGACGCGATTGACCCGAAAGGGACGCGACGCTTTACACTTGATGCACATCAACATTCCCGGCCTTTGTCCGACATATCGTAGAAGCTTCGATTTTCGACAACAGAGACGGGGCAGTGCTGATGTTCACAACCACGAAGTTCGTATCACGCTTGATCGTCGGCGCGCTTGGCACGATGCTTTGCTCGGCTGCCTTTGCCCAGCAGCCCGTAGGGCCATACAAGGATTTCAACGGCACCATTAATCTCGACGTTCGAGATTCAAAGGCTGATTGGGGTCCGTTCACACCGAAGAAGGCGCCTGAGGGCGCGCCTAATATCCTGTTCGTGCTCTACGACGATACCGGGCTCGCGGCCTGGTCGCCTTATGGCGGCCGGATCAACATGCCAACGCTCGACAAGCTCGCGCAGAACGGACTGACCTATACGCAGTGGCACACGGTGGCACTGTGTTCGCCGACCCGGTCCACGCTACTAACGGGCCGCAACCACACCTTGAATGGAATGGCCGCCATCACGGAGGCCTCGAACGGCTTTCCGGGTTGGGCCGGCCGAATCCCGCCGCAAGCTGCGACCATCGCGCAGATCCTCCAGGATACCGGCTACAGCACGTTTTGGCTGGGCAAGAACCATAACGTTCCGGAGCAGGATGTCGCCGAGGGCGGCGACCGCAAGACTTGGCCGCTCGGCCAAGGCTTCGAGCGCTATTATGGCTTCATCGGCGGCGAAACCAACCAGTGGTATCCCGACCTCGTCGAGGACAATCGCTTCATTGAGCCGCCGTATGGACCGGAGAAGGGCTACCATTTGTCCAAGGATCTTGCCGACCAGGCCATCAAGATGATCCGGAACCAACAGGCCGCTACCCCGTCGAAGCCGTGGTTCATGTTCTATAATCCAGGTGCCAACCATGCGCCGCACCACGCTCCAAAGGAATACATCGCCAAGTACAAGGGCAAGTTCGACGACGGCTACGACGCATATCGCACGTGGGTGTTGGCGCGCATGATCGAGAAGGGTGTCCTGCCAAAGGACACTAAAATGACGCCAATCAATCCGCTGCCTGAATCCCAGGCTAATCCAGCCGACCACGTACGCCCGTGGAACACCCTGAACGCGGACGAGAAGAAGCTATTCTCTCGCATGGCCGAGGTCTTCGCGGGGTTATCCGAATACACCGACGTGCAGATCGGCCGCGTCGTCGATTACCTTGAGAAGACTGGGCAACGCGAGAACACGATGGTGCTCTACGCCGCCGACAACGGCACCTCCGGCGAAGGCACGCCCAACGGTTCAGTCAACGAGAACAATTTCTTCAATGGCGTACCCGACGACCTCGCTGAGAACATGAAAATGATCGACAAGCTCGGCTCACCGGATACTTACGGCCACTTCCCAACAGGATGGGCGACCGCGTTCTCGACACCTTTCCAGATGTTCAAGCGCTACGCCCAATACTCCGGCGGCACAGCTGATCCGCTCGTCATTTCGTGGCCCAAGGGCATCAAGGCGCGGGGCGAGATCCGCGACCAGTACCACCATTCGGTCGATATCGTGCCGACCATCCTCGACATCGTCGGCGTCGAGATGCCCAAGGTCTACCGGGGCGTAGAGCAGTTCCCACTCTCCGGTATCTCGATGAAATACACCTTCGATGCGGCCCCGCGTGCGCCTACGCAGAAAAAGCGCCAATTCTACTCGATGCTCGGCACCCGCGGGATGTGGGAGGACGGTTGGCTCGCCGCCACCGTGCACGCTCCGTTTACGGGCAAGGGCCATTTCGACCAGGACCAGTGGCAACTCTATCACGTCGATGCTGACCGTTCCGAATCTACCGACCTGGCTAAGCAGTATCCCGACAAACTGGAGGCGCTGAAGAAGGCCTGGGACGAGGAAGCCCGGATCAATCTGGCGTTGCCGATGGATGACCGCACCGCGTCCGAGATACTGACCATCGAGCGTCCTTCGTCCGAAGCGGTCCGCCAACGTTATGTCTATTACCCGGACACCGCCCCGGTGCCGGAAGGCGTTGCCGCCAACGTCCGGAACCGCTCATACAAGATCCTCGCCAATGTCGAGATCACCGATGCGAATGCCGGCGGTGTCATCTTTGCGCACGGTTCGCGCTTCGGCGGACACTCCTTGTTCATCAAGGACCACAAGCTCCACTACGTCTACAACTACTTGGGCCGAAAGCCGGAGCAGAAGTTTGTCTCCAAAGTGGAACTGAAGCCCGGCAAGTACACCCTTGGCATGGAGTTTACTCGGACCGGTGCGGGCCCAAACAAGGAGTCGCTCGGCACGATGAAACTGTATGTCAACGACAAGGTCGTAGCCGAGGGCCCGATGCGGACGCAACCGGCCAAGTTCACACTGTCCGGTGACGGGCTTTGCGTCGGCTATGATAGCGGCGACGCGGTCAGCGCCGAATATAAGTCGCCCGGGACGTTCCGCGGCGGAACGATCCAAGCGGTCGGGGTCACGGTGGAAAAGGCAGCGTATGTCGACCTCGAAAATGAGGCTGCGCGCGCGCTCGCAAAGGACTAGTCGCCTGTCGCAGCCGGTAATTAAGTACACGTGGGGTGCCAGTATGAAGGTACCCCCCTTGCTTTTTTTCTGACAGGCCGCCCGCGGAATGCCTTAAATGGTCGCCGCGCTGATGCGGAAACAATGTCACTTTTTGCGGCCACTTTTCGGACGTCGCAGGCGAACGGAGAGAGTCTCCGCTAAGGAGGATATCCAATTTGAAAACTGGAATTCTGTTCCAAGCCGCGGATGATGAATGCGCCAATTAGTCAGGCACTCACAAGGGGACGGGGATCAAATGCCGCGACGATCTGGGTGAGTGATACCGCACCCGAACCTATCGCACCCGCGGATCTGAAACCGGGCAATCTGGCACTGATGCCGACGCTGATGCTGAGCATTGGACTGCTTGTGCTGCTATCGGCCGGCTTGATCGTGGCGGTGAACTGGGTCACCGGCCGCGCCATCGTGCAGGAGTTCGCCACCCGCCTCATCGCGCGAGCGCTTTCCATCCAGGAGATGGCGCTGCGGCGGCACCTTGATGCAGCCGTCGATCAGGCCACTTTCATTGCAGATGCAATCCGGGACGGTCGCTATAAACCCTCCGACCCCGCACTTGACGATTTTATCAGCGGCACCATGGCCGCGGCACCCCAGATCGGAGGACTTATCCTCGCCGATCCCAGCGGCAAGGCATTGCGTGTCGTGCGCGGCCCGTCCAACACAACGCTTCAACTGGACCATCCGGACATCACGGGAGACCGCCAGCTTGCGGAGATTGCCGATGAGATCCGGCTCCGCAAAGACCCCTATTGGGGACCGCCGGTCTATCGCGAGAGGACACAGACGACTTCTCTGAACTATCGCGTCCCGATCCGAAAAGGAGACGAGTACCTGGGGTTCGTAACCCTGGCAGTCTCAACCCGGGCCCTTTCGACCCTCGTAAAAGAGCTGAGCGAGCCGCCGCGATCCGCCGCCTTCATGCTGTACGGGCGAGACCGCATTCTCGCACATAAGGCCATGCTTGATGGGACCCGGACGGCGTCGGAAGATGTTCCACTGCACCTGCTCCAAACGTTTGGGGATCGGGTCATCGAGAACTATTCGAGCGCGCAGCCGCTCGACAAGGCCGGTATAACGCCGCCGCCCGGAACCGCGGCCAGTCAGCAGACGGTCGAGGGAGAACTCTATTTCCTCTTTACGCGGGATATCTCCGGCTATGGCGATCTGCCGATCACGATAGGTACCTACTTTCTGGGGCGAGCGGTCGACGCGCCTCTTCGGCTGTTCTACTGGGCATCGATCATTGCGCTTGTCATGCTCGGGGCATCCCTGGTGGCCGCCGCGCTGTTGGCCGGCACAATCTCAGGTCCGATCCGCCGGGCAGCGAGGGGCGCTGCCGCCATAGGCACCCTGGACTTCGACAAGGTGGCCCCCCTGGAGCACAGCCGCTTCCGCGAAATCAACGACCTGGCGCATTCGTTCAACGCAATGCTCGACGGCCTGCGGGCTTTCGGCCGCTACGTTCCGCGTACACTGGTTACGCGCCTCGTCAAGGAAGGCCGGGTTGGCGCGGGTACCGAGGAGCGCAACCTCGCCATCATGTTTACCGATATCGTAGGTTTCACCGCAGCATGCGAGAAACTAACCGCTCGCGAGGTCGCCGAGTACATCAATCACCACCTCGCCCTCGTCGCCGCCTGCGTCGAACAGGAAGGCGGCACCATCGACAAATTTATCGGGGATGCCGTCATGGCCTTCTGGGGTGCCCCGGGGCGGGTAGAAAACCCGGCGGCGTCGGCTTGCCGGGCAGCCCTGGCCATACAGATCGAGATAGCCGCGGAAAACCAACGACGGACCGCCGCGGGACTCGAGCCGGTTCGCATTCGGATCGGCATTCATATGGGAACAGTCGTGGTCGGCGACATCGGTGCACCGAACCGGATCAATTACACGATCGTCGGCGATGCCGTGAACGCGACGCAACGGTTGGAGAGCCTTGGCAAGTCGATTGATCCCGACGCCGAGTCGATCGCGCTGGTCAGCCGAAAAGTTTTTGAAGCCCTGCCGGACGGCTTCCATCTCGTCAGTCGGGGATCGCATCTCGTCAAGGGCAAGCACGATAGCCTGGATGTATATCAGCTCGTCGGCAGACCGGCGGCTGCCGCAAGCGATACGACATGACTTCACTTCACCAGGGGCCGGAGCAACATATGCCGCGTGCATCGGTTGATTATCGCGTCAGTTTTAAAATTGATGTTCCATCTCGTGCAACGCTTGTCCACGATGGGGGCTAAACAAACTCGGCGCGGACGTCGCTTCTGTTCAGTTTCGCCCAAGGAGATCAGGCATGACTTATCATAGTTCAGGCTGCTGCTTGCTGCGGCGCATGAGTCCGTTTCTGGCACCTTTGAGACATGCCAACGAAAGCTGAAAAAGTCTGCTCGTCGGTGAAGAGCTGAAGTCATCGACGCCCGTCGAAGCATCGAAAATGACCCTCGCTGTGTGTGAAAGCCGTAGGTGAGGCGCTAACCCGTCCATGCG
>DAIMKE010000266.1:0-7381 GCA_036721875.1 Bradyrhizobium sp.
ACGCCGGGTCGTCCGCCGCGCCACCCCGGCATAACTCATCGGCGTCAGCGGGCGTCCGACGCGCGCTTCGGCCGAGGAGACCAGGCCCTTGTCCGCGTCCATCGCGCCGTTCCAGAACAGGCCCGCCGCAAGCGTCACAACAGCGGCAACGGTGACGATCAGTTTGTGCGAGACGGTCATTTCTTCGCTCCTGCAGGTGTACCGGGGGGAATTTCATCGAGTTCGATCATCACACCGGAATCGAGTGCAACCTTGGTCGCATCCGCCGGCGGCTTGAATGCAAAGTCTCCATCGGAGTGGGCATCCGTCTTCCAGTCCTTCATCTTCAGGGTGTATTGCGGGGCGCCGGTCACGGTCTTGCTGGTGATCACATATTTGCGCGGCACCGGCTTTGCTCCGGGCTCGATCCAGATCTGCCAGTCGGTATCGGGACCGCGAAACGCCAGATGCTCGCATTCGACCCCATCCACGACGCCTTGTCCGATATGCTTGGCCTCGAGCACGTTGGCCATCAGTTCGTCGTACGAATTGGAGAGCAGCAGGTCCGCGCCGGGCATGCCAGCGCCTGAGCGCGACTGCAGCGCGTTGATCATCTGGTCGATGGTGCCGGCCATATCCGCCTGCACATAGGATTTCGCATTATTGCCGTGGAGCGAAACCGTCTTGCCGTCGTAGACCAGTTCGACATCGGCGTAGCCGCCGGTGCGCCGGATGCGCAGCTTGTCGGGCCGGTTCATCTTCATCTCACCGGAGCTGGTGAACTGGATCTTCTGCAGTTCGGGCGTAATGGCCTCGATGTCGCTGTCGAATTTTGCCGAAAGCGATTTTTGCCCTGCCAGATAGTCCGCCATACCTTTCAGGATTTTTCCGGGATCGTCGGCACGAGCGCCTTGCGTTGCTGCGACGGAGAGGACGGCGATCGATGCGGCGGTCGCCGAAATTCGTATCAGTGTCCGAAGGTTGGTTCCGGGGGTCATGTGGCTCCTCCATGAGATGCGCGCCATTGGGCGCGCGTCCGTGGATCGCAGGCTTGACTTGAATCAAGGTCGCCTGCGGCCTGATTCCGCTACGGCGCGCGACAGCGCGCGTATTTGATCTCCATGCCGTCCATGCCCGGGAACATGCGGATCACGGCATTGGCATCCACTTCCTTGAGGCTGAACTGCACGCTCGACAGCATGATGTCGGAAGCGCAGGCCGCGACCAGGTTGATCGTCTTCCCATCATCCTTCTTCGCCTTGATGCGGCATCGCGCGAACTTGCCGATGATCTGGTCGCCCTCGATGATGAAACCGCCGCCATAGACGTCGGACATTTCGGTAAAGGAGACCTGTGCGCCCTTGTGCACGAATACCTTGGCGCAATTATCCGCATCCGTCGCCCACGCGCCGTTGAGATCGAGAGCGAGGGCCGGACCGGCCGCCAGAATCCTCGCCGCGGCCACCGCGCAAGTGCCACCAACCTTCATGCGATCCCCCCTCGGTTTGCAACGCCACGTCGATTCCGGCTTCATCAATGACCGCCCAGTACCAGGGTCTTGAAAGGCATCAGTATCGCCTGAATCCGCAGGAGCAACGCATGCACAAAGCCAACAGCGTCGATCGCGTGAAGAGCGATGCGACGGCCGGTACTGGTATTCGGGTCAACGATCTTGTCGTGATTGCTGGTGTAGGCGTTAACCGTGCAGACGCCGCCGGCAGTTACGCCGTCGAGGCCGTTCTTGTAGAGCGGTTCGAGGAACACCAGGATAGTCCCCGGCTTCACGACATTCTGCAATTCGATGAGTTGTTCGCCACTCCGGACCTGGCCAGCCGCGATATAGTCCTGAACATCAGTGACGATCATCGGAACGATCGCCCACGGTCTCGAAACGCAGGCCGCTTCCGCCAGCATCCCCTTTTTCATCACACTGGCTTCGATCTGGCCAAATCCAGCCTGCAGCCTCTGTTGTCCGGCACCGGCCGGTATCAAGATGCCAGCCGGCCGCATCATCTGGTTGACGACATCCCCGGTGCGGAGGAAGAACTGCTCGACACGCCCGTCGACGCCAGCCCGAATGAAGGTTTTGTCGAGGTCGACCTGGGCCTCGTTCAGAGCGGCAATTGCGCTGGCCTTTTCAGCTGGAAGCAGTGTCGATACCCGCAGATTCGCCGACTCCCTTACCGCCAGGGCAGCGTCGACACCGGCCTGGCGCTGGTCCACCAGAACCTGCAACTTCTCGATGTCGCGCTGCGGCACGATGCCCGGGTTACGGCGCTGCAGTTCGCTCTTGGTTTCCAGTTCGTCCTTTGCCTGCTGGTAGCTGGCCTTCGCTTCCTGAGTCTGCGCCTCGGCCTTGACGACGTCGGCCCTTGCGCTGACAATCGAAGCATCAACTTCCGCGACCTTGAACTTCGCCGTTGCGACGGCGGCTTCCTGCTTCGAGCTGTCGAGCCTGAACAGCACATCGCCCCTCTTCACCGCAGCGCTGTAGCCGAAATTGACCTCGGCCACACGCCCCGACGTTTCGGGGAGAATCGGAACGGTCCTGAAGAACAGCGCCGCGTTGCTGGTCGAGGGATGGAAGAAGAACACCGTCGTGATCAGACCGATGGTGAGCATCAGGCAGCCGGTGATGCCCCACCGAAGTTCGAACCAGACGGAATAGAAGGTGATCTCCTTGCCGAGCCGCTTGCCCTGCACATAGCGGCGATAGAGATAATCGGGAAGGATAGTCACAAGCGAGCAGATAATGAGCTCAAGCATGACCGCGCACCTCTTCCTTTGAGGCACTTTGGCTTGTTGTTGCTCCCAAATTTCCGCGAGGGCTCGCTTCAGTCAGCGGCTCGGTTTGGGCATCGGGAGATTCCGGCGAGGCGTCGGCGATCCGCTCGACCGACCCGGCAATACTCCGCAACGGCGTGCCGAAGTCGGGAATGTCGATCAGTGCGAGCAGCAGCCCCGCGATCCAGAACAGGTGGTTGTGGGTGAACAGCGATATCAAGCCAAGGACGGCGACGATCTCGAACTGCAGCTTCTGCGAGCCATGCGCCATGCGCTCCGGAAGGCTGTGGAGGCGCCAGTAGAGGGTGCCGACCCAGAGCACGGCCGCAATGAGAAACAGGCCGGTTCCCCACAACAGCACATCCGTCTCGTTCGGAGAGGTAATGAAGAACGGCATGTGGTGGGGCGCCAGCGGATGCAGCTGTTCGGTCAAGTCCCGTTCTCCCGGTTAAGCCAGGGGGTTCTCAGTGACGCCCCTCATTGCGCACCATGGTACTTGGAAGGCTTGATCTGAATCAAGGAGCCCCTCGCGGACCCGGCCCTAACCTTGGGGCACAAGGCGAACAGCATCCCGGAGCTTCCCATGGCCAAGATTGACGACCTGATACCGAGCGCGAAGGAAATCCAGAAGCAGGCGGCCTTGAAGGAGGCGCAAAGGGCCGACGAGCACGCCAAGCGTCTTGCCGCGGCCGAAGCCGAGAAACATGCCCTGATCGACAGGCTCAGCAAGCCATCGGGCTTGACCGAGGACGAGAAGGTCGAGCTGGCCTCGAACGTGATCCAGCGCGCGGTCCGCAGCGGGCTATCCGAGGTGCAGGTCTACCGCTTTCCGAACTCGCTGGGCACGGACCACGGCCGCGCCATCAACCAGATGGAAAAGGGCTGGGAGAAGACCCTGACCGGGATTCCCAAGGAAATTTTCCAGCTCTGGAGCGATTATCTGCAGCCGCGGGGCTACCGCATCCGCTACCAGATCGTCGATTTCCCGGGCGGCGTGCCCGGCGACATCAGCATCACCATCAGTTGGGACAGCTAGTCTCTTTAGCGATCGAGCGGAGATGATAGTGCATGACCAAGGACGAAGCCGCACAGAAGATGAAGCGGAAGGAATATGAGAAGGAGCTGCGCAAGCTCCAGGTGCAGCTCTGCTATTTGCAGGAATGGGTCAAGGCCGAACAGCTCCGGGTGATCGTCCTGTTCGAGGGCCGCGACGCCGCCGGCAAGGGTGGCACCATCAAGGCACTGACCGAGAAGGTGAGCCCGCGGGTGTTCCGCGTCGCCGCCCTGCCCGCGCCGTCCGACCGCGAGAAGTCGCAACTCTTCCTGCAGCGCTACATTGCGCATTTCCCGGCGGGCGGCGAAATCGTGATTTTCGATCGCAGTTGGTACAACCGCGCCGGCGTCGAACATGTCATGGGCTTCTGCACGCCGGAACAGCACAAGCGGTTCCTGGAATTGTGTCCCCAGGTCGAGAAGTTCGCCGTCGACGGCGGCATCATCCTGATCAAGCTGTGGCTCGAGGTCGGGATGGAGGAACAGCAACGCCGCTTCGAGGCGCGCATCGAGGACCCGCTGCGGCAATGGAAGCTCAGCCCGATGGATACCGAGTCGTTCGGGCGCTGGTACGACTACTCGCGGGCGCGTGACATGATGTTCGAGGCGACGGACACCAAGTCCGCACCCTGGCGCCTGATCCGCTCCGACGACAAGCGGCGCGCGCGGCTGAACATCATCTCGCATATCCTCGATACGGTCCCGTACAAGAAGGTCGCGCGCGAGAAGGTCAAGCTGCCAAAACGCTCTCTCAAGGGCCGGTACGACGATCAGGCCAGCCTGCGCAGGCTGAAATTCGTCGAGGAGCGGTACTAGCCACCGACCACTGCTCGGTGGCTCCGCAGAGTCAGCCCGCGTTCAGATCGCCGAGCACGCTGTCCATTCTCCGGGTCCAGTTGGCGCTGTCGGTCTTGTCAGCCAAGCCGTCGGCCTGCAGCACGTCGCGGACCTGTCCGCGGACGCCGACGATGTGAAAGGCGATTCCGCGCGAAGAAAGTTCGCCATGCAGATCGTGCAGCATCTTGGCGCCCGCGAGATCGATGAAAGGTGACGACGAGAGGCCGCAAACGACGAACCTGGTATCCGGATTTGCGTGAACCTTCTCCAGCACCGTTTCCAGAACCGTTTCGGCATTGATGTAGAGCAGCGACGCCTCGGGGCGGAACGCGATGACGCCTGGCAGCGGCTCGACGTCCGGATTACGGGCACTATCAGCGTAGCGTCCCGTCCCCGGGAGCCGGCCGAGGAACGCCACGTTCGGATGCGAGGCGCGCGCCAGCAGCAGGAGGATCGAGGCGATTGCCGCCAGCAGGATTCCTTTCAGTATCCCTAGCAACAGCACGGAAACCAGCGCGACCGCCGCAGCATAGAAATCGATCCGGCTGATGCGCCACATCCGCACCAGCGCGCCGACGTCGACAAGCTTGTAGACTGCGGTGAAAACGACTGCCGCCAGCACCGCTTTGGGAAGATTGGTCAGCAAGCCCGTGAGAAACAGCAGGCAGATCGCCAGCGTGACCGAGCAGATGACCAGCGCCAGCGGCGTTTTCGCGCCGGCCTGGTCGTTGACCGCCGATTGCGACAGCCCGCCCGCGACGGGGTAACCGTGACCGAGCGATACCGCCAGGTTGGCTGCGCCCAGCCCCAGAAATTCCTGCCGCACGTCGAGTGCATAGCCATGCTTGGCGGCAAAGCTTCGCGCCGCGGAGACGCCTTCGATATAGGCGAGCAGCAGAATGCCGGCGGCGAGCGGAAACAACTCGTCGAATTCCAGCAGCCCGAAGGTCGGCATGGCAAAGCTCGGCAGTCCGCTCGGGATGTTGCCTGTCACGGGAATACCCAGCGCCGGGAGACCAAGCAGGGTCGCAATGAGGATCGACAGCGCGACGACGGTAAGCCCGACAGGCTTGCCAGGCAGAAAGCGCTCGCCAAGCAGGAGCAGCGCGATCGCCACGAGCCCGATCGCCAGGACGACCCAATGGATATCGCCGAGCTGGCCGAGCAGCCTGAACAGGCGATCGAAGAAATTGTGCCCGCCGCCGGCCACCCCGAAGAGGCCAGGCAGCTGCGTCATGATGATGGTGAGCCCGGCGCCAGCCTTGAAACCGACAAGGATGCTGTCGCTGATCAGGCGCACCAGCATGCTGAGCCGGAAAATCCAGGCGATCAGGCACAGGAGAGCAACGGCGAGGGCCGCAATGCTGGCAATCTGCGCATATCGGACCGGATCGCCTGCCGCCAGCGCGCCGACCGTGCCCGCGATCATCAACGAGATCGCCGAGGTCGGCCCGACCGCAAGCTGACGCGACGAGCCGAGCAGCGCGTAGCCGATGCCGCCCAGCATGTAGCCGTAGATGCCGACCTGCGGCGGCAGCCCGGCGAGCGCCGCATAGGCGAGCGACACCGGGATCGCATAGGCAGCCAGCGTCACGCCGCCGATGACATCGGACGATAGCCAGGAAGCGCGATATCCGGCGAGCCAGTCCGCCGGCGGAAAGATTTTTATCCGGCTCGATGCCATGTCGGCCACCTTCATCGAGTGGCACGACCAGGCCTTGACCCAGATCAAGGATATGACCCGGCGACGCGGCGACATTTCACGTCGTTCATCTTCGATCGACTACCGGAGCGCGCACATGAAGTCCGTTTCCGTCGAAGAAGCCGTCGCGCTGATCCCCAACGGTGCAAGCATCATGGTCGGCGGATTCATGGGTGTCGGCACGCCGGAACGCCTGCTCGACGAATTGGTGCGCCAGAAAAAGTCCGGCCTTTCCCTCATCTGCAATGACGCGGCGGTACCCGCCAAGGGCGTCGGCAAGCTGTTTGACGGTGCGCAGGTGTCGCACATGATCGGCACCCATATCGGGCTGAACCCGAAAGCGCAGCAGCAAATGCTGGCCAAACAGACCGACATCGATCTGATCCCCCAGGGCACCTTCGCAGAGCGGATCCGCGCCGGCGGCTGCGGCCTGGGCGGCGTCCTGACGCCGACCGGCGTCGGCACGACCGTCGAAGAAGGGAAGCAGAGGATCGACGTGAACGGCAAGCCGTTCCTGCTGGAAACTGCGTTGCGCGCCGACTTCGCGCTGATCCACGCGTTTCTCGCCGACTACCTCGGCAACCTCGCCTACGCGCTCACCGCGCGCAACTTCAATCCTGTCATGGCGATGGCTGCCGACACCGTCATCGTCACCGCCGACAATATCGTTCCGGTTGGCGTCATCGCGCCCGATCACGTCGTGACGCCCGGGCCATTGGTCGACTATCTCGTCGCGAACGGGTGACTCATGGACGCACAAACCATCATCGCCCGCCGCGTGGCGCAGGAGCTTCGTCCCGGCAATCTCGTCAATCTTGGTATCGGCATTCCGACGCTGGTCGCCAATTTCGTCCCTGCAGGGCTTAACGTGTTCTTCCAGTCCGAGAATGGACTGATCGGCACCGGGCCCATCCCCGAGCAGGGCATGAGGCACCCGTTCCTCACCGATGCCGGCGGCAGGCCGATCAGCGCGCTGCCGGGCGCGGCCACCTTCGACAGCGCGATGTCGTTCGGACTGATCCGCGG
>DAIMKE010000267.1:0-3399 GCA_036721875.1 Bradyrhizobium sp.
ATACCGGCCGGGAATTGGTTTCCGTGCCTGACGTGAGGATGCGGCCGCCATGCCAAGGAAGGGAATCACCGGCCACGACGATTGGGTGGTGACGGAAGCGCTGGCGACGGCAGTGGTCGCACTCGAGCAGCTCGAGCCGACCCAGCAATCGAGGCAGCAGATCGACGATATCCGCAAGCTGCTGGCCGCCAATTGTCAGCCCGGAACCCTCAACCTGCATCTCGCCCAGGCGAAGTGCCGGCTCAATCCCCATACCGATCGAGCCGTCATCTATCGCGATTATGGGTTTGAGGACTGGGAAGTCTGAAAACATCGGGAAGCTGGCCGCGACCACCGCCGTGGGGCGGGAATTCCATTCTGCGAGCATCTGGAGAATTTCGGTGAAACTAACCCACGCACTGGCCGGCGCGATGGCTTCGGCGATCATTGCGATGATCTTGTTGGCCACGCCCGCACGGGCTCAGACCTACGATCCAAGCTATCCCGTTTGCCTGCAGATCTACCAGAGCATGGTCGATTACTATTTCGAGTGCCGGTACAGCACGATGGCGCAGTGTGCGGCATCGGCGTCGGGCCGCTCGGCGCAGTGCGTGGTCAATCCATATTACGCCGGGCCGCCAGCCAAGCGCAGCAAGCGCAAGAAGCGATCCAGCAGCTATTGATGCAGGTGCTTTGAGACCGCAGCGTCGGCGGCCTGCCGGTCACCAGCCATAGGTGCCGAGCGCGAGCGGCCTTGATTGTGTCCTCGATTGCGTCCTGGCCGTTCGTGTGTCGTCGGGTCTCAGGCAGCGTCTGGCTGCTTCGATCTCGGCATCACTCGCGCCCTTGGTTCGAGCCCACTGCTCTGCCGTGGACACGCTGTATTTTGCCACGTAGTAGCGCACGACAGGACACGAAATTCGGCGCAAGACGCCAGACTGCTCAGCCGCAACACCGGCGCTCGGTGTCCCCAGACACAGCGCGAGCGCGCACATCCAACGTAAATTCATGCGATTCGCCTCTTTTCACTAGGAGGCTATGAGTTCGCTGGCGCAGCAAGTCTGATTGTGAGTTCCGCACGCGGAACAGCCGAAGCTGTGCCCAAGGCGCAACTAGGACGGATTGCGATTTTCTGATCCGCGGCACTTCAGACAAGCCGAACGCCCGCGTGAGGCTGCGAGAAGGAGTCTGCAGACAGACCACGCGACGGCGCGCGCCGCGGGTCGCCAGCGGGCACGGGCCTGAAGCCGAAGCGCCTCAGGCGGCGATGTTGCCCCGCGCGATCTTCTGCTTGAGCGCTTCGCAAACGGTCCGAACTTCGGATGTCATCAGCGAGCATTCCTCGATCTGGAGGAAATAGCGCTTGCCCTCATCGCGATATTTTTCCGCCAGCTCCTTGATCTCGGCGACCATGGCGTGAACGCCGGCGACCATCGCTTCGCACTTCTTTGCCGCGTCGGAGAGCTCCTTGCCGAGTGCTTCGATCTCTTTCACCGCCGCATCGTATTCGCGAACGACAGCTTCGGCCGAAAGCTTGCCTACCTGATTGACGCCCTGCTTGTGCTCGACATAATCGGGCATCGGGCCTTTCGGCAACGGGGTGTCATTGACGTCGGAAACAGAATGAATCGGCGCCGGTCGCCGATCCATCCCCTGCAGGTTGCCCTGAATCATGTCCTCGATGTTTCGTTCGATCTCGTCGGGGTCGAGCAACGGCGCCCGGGCGAGAACTTTATCGGTTAGTGACATCACAATGCTCCAAACAATTACGCGGATGCTCGTGAATTTACCATCGTCAAGACGAATGTCATCATTATCCACAACTGGAACCGGCTGTGCAAAAGGTATACTTGCACCGCATCATGGAACTCCGGCTTTGCGCCGGCGCATGATTTGCGCGACCCTCGGATCGCATTTCCATTCCTGAACCACGTCAGCCGCATCTGAGCCGCTGAATTTCTAGAACGGCAGCTGCGCCTGGTTTTCCGACCAATCGATGATGTGAAAGAACATGCCGCGCCGAAGCATCTCGGATTCGAGGTTGGCGGCATGCGTTCTCCATTCCGGCGTTTCCCGAATCCGAAACCGCGGCTCGTCACCTTCCGCCTTCTGGGCATCATCGGACGCGAGCGCCCCACGGACGGCCTCGTACATCATGGTGAGGCTGTCATTTGTGAACGACCGATAGTCCATAGGGTCTGCCTTGACGCGGTTACTGCAGCTTTGTCGATCGGCGGCGCTTAAGGGCCGAAAGCCCGTCCCGCCGGACGACGGGTTCCTAACACCAAGTCCCGATCGAGCGATAGACGCGCATTGAGCAGTCGCTTTCCGTTTGCCTGGCCGCGACCTGTGACATCAAAGCAACAGGGCACCAAAAAAGCGCCGCAGCCCGGCAAACATGTGCCGGTCCGCCACGCCGTCGCCAAGGTCGGGGGAAAGCTTGGGTGGAACCTCGGAAGAATCCGAGTAGTCCCGCAACAGAATGTTGATGTCATGGCAGCGTATCGCCACCGGGGATGCCACCGCGTTTCGAAGTTGCACCTCGCAGCGCTTGCGCTGGTGGTGATCTCGTCACCGGCATTCGCCGACACTTTCCAGGAAAAGTGGATGGGAAGAGTCGCGCGGCCGCCGGCCGACGATCAGGAAGCCTCCGTCTACTGGGAGGACAAGTGGGACGCGCGCGGCAAGCGGTTCAAGGCCAACGAGGTCTCCTGCGCACACCGCACCGAAAAGTTCGGCACCATCTTCGTCGTCACCAATCTCGAAAATGGCAAGAAGATCGAATGCCCGGTGCAGGACCGCGGCCCCTACGCCCGCGGCCGCGTGCTTGACTTCTCGCTCGGCGCCGCGCGCAAGATCGGCTGTGACGGACTGTGCCGCGTCAACGTGCGCCGTGCCGGCTACGAGTAGACCGGTGTCCGGCACTGGCGCTTTGCTCCATCCAGATCACGCGGCGGCGTACGGTCGCCCGGTGTTGGCCCGGAACACCGGATTCATCAGAACCATTGTCGATAGAACCATTGTCGATGCTGCGACTTAACGATCGAACGACGGAGATTTGAATGTCCCCTCCACCGATCGCACTTGTCGTCGAAGACGATGAACTTCAGCGCGAGCTACTGTGCGAATTCCTGAAGGACGAAAACATGGACGTCATTCAGTGCGAAAGCGCCGAAGCTGCCGAACTCATCATCGCGCGCGTTGGCGCGGAACTCAGCCTGCTCGTGACGGATTTCCGGCTCGCCGGCGAAGGCACCGGCGTCGACGTTGCCTGTTTCGCGAAGGAGCGATTTCCGGATCTTCGGGTGATCCTGATGTCGGGCGAGAACAGCGTGCGGATCCCCGCAGACGTCCGCTTTCTGCAAAAGCCGTTTCATCCGGGCGAGTTGCTCGCAGCCTGAAGCCCTCGACAGATAGCGG
>DAIMKE010000267.1:3409-7359 GCA_036721875.1 Bradyrhizobium sp.
CACTGGCGCCGGGCCCATTCAAACAATCGCTCCCGCCTCTGTCTCCTCAGGCAGACCGGGCCGGCAATTTTTCCAAAATAGCCGAGCGCGCGTCTCCCCTGGGGTAGGTGAAAAGGGCGGCGCCCGGCTATTCGGACCGCGCGGCGGTGCGGCCCGAATAGGAACTCATTTTTAGCTTAATGAGATTTTAAAATTCCGTTGAGTTGCAACGGGTTTTCCACCTAATTGCAGCTGCAGCCCCTCCAGCGGTACCCGGAAACCCGAATTCTGCGTTCGATCATCTGAGCGAAGCGACGACCAGCCATCATCATAGCGCGAGACATGCGTTCGCTGCCGGCGGCGGAAGCCGTCGCCATCCCGTGGTTGCGCCGTGGCGCATTTGTTCGGTCGCCAGAGAAAACGAGGCCCGGAGTGCCTAGGAGCCCGGGCCTCGTAGCCTCCAGTGGTAGCGTCCGTGGTGATCCAGACGAACACTGCCCCCCCGCTGCAAGCGAGTGCGTTATAGATGCCGCCTGCGCGCGCGGCCAATCCGTAGCAGTACGGTGGGTTGCAAGTGCGTTTTTGTGTTGCCTGTTGCCCATCAATACGCCCGGCGCTTTTGCACGGGGCGGACGAATCGTTGGCCGTCGAGACGCCAACAATCGAAACGAAATGCATCGACGCCTGCTCAGGCCCTACCGCTTATCGAACGGAACGTATTGCTGGTACTCCTTCGGCACCGAACTGCGGTAACGCGCGGGCACCGTGCCTTGATCGATCGACCGGTCAATCTCCTGCTGCCGGGTCATCCTGGCCGGCTTCTTTTTCTTCGGTGCCGCCTTTCCCTTTTCAGCCGCGGGCGCCGTATCCGCCGCGGTGGTGGAAGGCGCGGCCGTCGTCGGTGCCGGCCCGGTACTCGGCGTGCTCTGGGCCAGCGCGGCGCCCACAGGCAGACATGTGATAGCCGCCACTGATGTGGCTGCCACAAGACGAGACAGTCGCTGCATGAAGTGCTCCAGTTCTAACCAGGTCCGCTGCGGCCGTATTGTATTACGTCCGCAGCCGCGTGCACACTACGCTCTTGGCCACGCGGACAGGCGTGGCTTCGGTGTGCTTCGCCCGGCTGCACGTCGTGAAGACGAATGCCAACCTGGTGCATTCCCAATCCGGACCGAGTGTGGAGCGCGCGACCGGCTCCGGATGGGACACTCCGGTCGCATAGACGCCGATGGCGCTGGCGAGCGCTACGGCAGCGGCTGTGAGAACGAGGGATCTGCGGGTCCACCAGTCCTGGGGCATGGCGGTCGCTCCTGTTGGGTGCGCGGAGCATAGAAGCGCCTCCCCCCTGCCCGTGTGAACGGGTTCACAGTTCCCGCATTAAACGACCCGCCGGAATGGCGCAGGCCCTGCTGCCGGATCGGGGAACCCAAGGCGTACGCTTCATCGACCGTGGATGATGAAATCCGCGGCATGGGTATAACTCCGGCAAATACGTTGCACGCGAGCAAGCGTTGATCGAGATTGGCCGCTCGAAAAAAGCGCGTGTGTGAGTCGTGCCATGGACGATCAGGAAACGGCCTACGACTACAAGAGGTATAAGCTATTGCTGGCGGAGGCGGTCGACGAGACCCGGCGGCTCGAGCTGATCGACATCATGATCAGGGAGAACGCCCGCGAGCGGCTGGAAGCCCAACGCATGTCCGATCGCGCCGCAATAACCGCGGTGACGGTCGCCAAGGTTCTCGGAACCAGTGGACGCGGCAATCCCTAGCCCGGACGCCTGCGCGGCTGGCGGGGGTATCCCGATAGCCCCCTGCAGTCGTTTGCTGTTCACGCAAGCCTCCTCTGCTTCCCCTGGCCGGTTTGGACGCTGGTAATTTGCCGCGGGTTCGCTTACGAAGGCGCCAGCCGGCGCCACGACGCGGCCAACCCCCAGAGTGAAAGTAACAAGGCCCCTTTTATGAGCTTCAAGGAACCAGGCTTCGCGGACCGTCAGAAGGCCGCGATGAAGGCGCGCCAGAACATCCTGAACAAGTTTCGCGCCCAGCCGGGACCCGACGATCCCGAAGTGAAGCGCCGGCAGGCCGAGCGCGAGGCGGTTGCTGCGGCGCGCGCCAAGTCGAAGGAGGCCCGCGAGGCCGCCAAGGCCGAAGAGAAAGCCCGCGAGGCCGCCGCCGCAGCCGAAGCTGCCGCCCTTCTCGCCCGCCAGCAGGAAGAAGAGGCCGCCAGACAGGCCGCGCTCGAAGCCGAGCAAAAAGCCAAGCGTGACGCGCGCTATGCCGCCCGCAAAGGCAAGGGCAAGAAGAAGTAGGCAGGCGGTCCAGGCCGGCACGGCACGGATGGAATACAGGCCCGCCTCGTCGACGAGGCGGGCCTGAGTGGAAAAACCGACAGACGGCTCAGTTCTTTTTCATGCCGTCGTCTTTTTTCATTCCGTCCTTCGCCATGCCGTCGGGCTTCATGCCGTCCTTCTTCATCATTCCATCGTCCTTCTTCATGGCGTCCTTGGACATGGAATCCTTCTTCATGCCGTCGTCCTTGCCCATCTTGTCCTGCGCGAACGCGGCTGGCGCGACCGCCAGGCTGAGCGCGACAAGTGCGGCAGAAAGGCCGAGGCCGAAACGGGTCGTGATGGTCATGGGTTGATTCCTTGGGTTGGGTTCAATTCGATCAAAGCGACGTCTGCCGCATTCCTAACGACGAACCCGCAACCAGTTTTGTTACCTGCCCCAACCGGGGCATGCGGCCCTGTCACGGTTAGTTGAAGGCGCGTTTCAAGGCCGCCAAGTCCTCCCGCACACCCAAATGCCCGACAGCGCCGGACTTAAGCGCCCGCCACGGCTGGCGCTGCTGCCGCACGAGAAGCCGAGGTCGAGGCCATGATGGCGAAGGCGCCGAAAAATCGCGGTGCTGCCGAATGTCGGGCTGAAGGCCGCATAAGCGGCCTACTTGGCCGCCCTCGCCTTTGCGTTCAACGCCGCCGCCACGCGGCTGACCGGCGGACGGCCGATCAACCCGCTCACGACGTTGGTCGCTGCCACGAGCTTCGCCATATCAACGCCGGTCGGAATGCCCATGCCCTCGAGCATGTAGACGACATCCTCCGTCGCGACGTTACCCGTCGCGCCGGGGGCGTAGGGACAGCCGCCGAGACCGCCGGAGGCGGAATCGATCACCCGGCAACCTTCTTCCATCCCGGCATAGAGATTGGCGAGCGCCTGCCCATACGTGTCGTGGAAGTGCATCGCCAGATTTTGCATCGGCACGTGGCCGGCGACCGCGCGCAACAGCCGCCTCGCTTTCAGCGGCGTACCGACGCCGATGGTGTCGCCGAGCGATATCTCGTAGCAGCCGAGATCCCACAGCACCTTTGCAATGTCGACCACCGCGTGCGGCTTGATCTCACCCTCATAGGGACAGCCGAGCACGGTGGAGATGTAGCCGCGCACCCGGACACCGTCGGCCTTGGCACGGGCGAGCACCGGCTTGAAGCGCTCGATCGACTCCGCGATCGAGCAATTGATGTTGGCGCGCGAAAAACTTTCCGACGCCGCCGCGAATACCGCGATCAGTTTTGCGCCCGCGGCCTGCGACGCCTCATAACCCTTCTCGTTGGGCACCAGCACCGGTAGTTCGCATCCCGTATGATGGCTAACGCCGCGCAGCACCTCGGCTGAGCCAACCATCTGCGGGATTGCCTTCGGTGAGACGAAAGCGCCGACCTCCACCGCTTTCAGCCCAGCGCCGATCAAGGCCTCGATAAACGCGATGCGGTCGGCAACGCTGATCGGGGTCTTCTCGTTTTGCAGGCCGTCGCGCGGGCCGACCTCGACAATGTGGACGCTGTCGCTCATGACGCCGCCGCTTCGACTTCGGCGAGTTCGACGCCTTCGCCGACGATGTCGCCGACCTTGCATTTGATCTTCTTCAGCACGCCCGCATAGGGCGCGCGCAGCGTCTGCTCCATCTTC
>DAIMKE010000268.1:0-7339 GCA_036721875.1 Bradyrhizobium sp.
GTCCGCCCAAGCGTCACCAGCGGATGTTTCATGTCGATGATTTGGTCGAGCCGCGAGCGGAAAAGATCCTGCTCTCCCGTCTCGCTTCGCTCCCGTGGTCGCATCTCGCACCTCGCCAAGCAGTCGAGGCCAGTGAATCACAAATCAAGTTTGCAAGGAATCCCGCTCCAAACGCCCGCTTTCCGGCAAATCCAGTTACGGCAAAACGCCGTTTCCGGATTCCAAATCAACGGCTTGGGAATTCTTCACGGACGACACCGTCGCCACGCTGATGGTCTGCTGTGCGTCGTCCTCGACATGCCGGTGTACGGTCCCTGTACTACCTCCGGCACGGCGGCGTTCGCTTGCTGTGGTCGAGATATGCGCTGGGATTGGCGGCAAACTTGGCTCGGCAACCCGCGGAACAGAAATGAAAGGTATCGCCGCGATACTCGAACCGGTGCTTGCTGGTGGCGGGATCGACGGTCATCCCGCAGACGAGATCGCGCGCGATCGCAGTGCGATCCGCATGGCCCGCGCGACCGGAGTGATCGTGACCTCCGCTGCAGCAACCAGCGACATTTGCGGTTTCCGCGTTGTCAGCCCTCGTCATCGCGTTCTCCATCTACTTCACTCGAGATACCCCGCCGCAGCTCTGCGAATTCGGGTGCCAAGGCTTGCCCCCGAGCAGGCGTCAAGATTGCATGGCGCGGCTAACAGCCGAAGGTCACAAGGAGATCCGTGGTGGATCGAAGCCGTTACACGCGTTGCTGACCTCGAGCGGCGGCACATCCCGCAATCGTTTGCGGGCGACGGAAAAAATATCGCGCAGCAGCCGGACTCACAACATCAATGTTTATTAAATCTGCACTTCCTTAGCCACTGGCCTCCCGGTAGCAACTGCGTCCGGCTACTTCTTGCCAGAGCCTGTCGTTTCCTTGGACGTTTGTCGTTCCGCACGCGTTTCAACCCACTTGATGAGCTCAAATATATCCTTCTCGTTTTGTTTGATCGTTTCCTCTGCCAGCCTTTTTGATTCTGAGTCGTCGGCGTTCTCGAGTCCGGCCCTGGCCATATCGATCGCGCCTTGGTGATGGGGGATCATCGCGCAGATCCACGCGACATCCGCGTCCTTAGCCATCATGCCCTTCATCATTGGCATGTGCATCTTCATCATCGCCTCATGCAGCTTCTTCTGGGTGGTTGTCATTTGACCTGTTGGGCTGATTGCATGCCCGGCGTTTGGTTCATTTGTGCGGAGTCGGCCGCGGTCCCACAGGCCTTCGGCAACTGCACTGACGGCCGGTACTCTGGGCCAGGGCCGGAAGGGCGATTACTGAGAAAGAAACATCGGGATCAAATAGCGTGGCATGGTTCGCCTCCTTGATTGCTAGACAGGGAAATCTCCGAGTGGATACGAAGTTCCAGCCGGTGTCGGCAGCGCGGATGAGTGGTGCGGAAAAATCGGGTACGAAGGGCGGTTAGCGGTATGTTCATCAGAAACCCTGCGCAGATAGCTCGGCTGGTGGGGGGCAATCCCGGAAAATGGGTCGAGATGCAAGCTTGGCCTCTCTGAGGAGGCTGGGTACTCGGAACACATTCGAAGCTGCGAGTGCCGACGTCGAGCCTCGATGAGGACGATGTGCTCGGGTCGTGAGAGGCGGTCCCGCAAAGAATGCCGGCGAGTTCCGTGGGGCATGGTCTCCCCTCGTTACCCGCTTAAGTAAAGGACATCTTTGGTATATCTACTTGCGGAGCCTGCGATCGGGCCGAATGCCTCAAAGCCGACGGGAGCGTGTGGGGTGATAGTGGCAGCATCAAAGATGCACCCCAACGGTGCACGCGCAAATCGCTCCCGGCCTACGGCTTCTATATCAGCTCTCCTGTCTAATTGCGGCAACACCCGCCATATGGCAGCCAGAACGCTACCGGCGCCAAATTGTCGCTCCAGTGTGTCATTCAAGAGACCATGTTTTCGCCGCAAGCCGCCGACAGGATGGCGTCAAGATTGGAGGGGGGATGACCGTCACGAATCTCTTCGTTAAGCGCGCCCACGGTGCTGAGCTCCAGTCGGTTGAGACAATTGCCTACGACAATCGGGGCATACAAAACAACATCGTCTGCGCTCCCTTTCGTCAGGTGCTAATCGCCTCGCGATCGGTCACGGCGGAGTGCGGGCTCCGCGCGGGTGATCTTCGCGAGAATGTCGTTGTCGATTTCGATTCGCTTTACGAACTGCCGTCAGGCACGGTAGTCCAAGTTGGGCGAGCATTGATCCGTCTGACGTTTCATTGCGAGCCATGCAGCAAGATACTGAAGCTTGTGGAATTCGATCGTATTCTCCACCGGCGCGGCTTTTTCGGCACGTTCCTCAATCATGGGACGATCTCGATCGGTGACCGCTTTAGCGTGACCGATCAGAAATTCGAAGAAATACCTTATGCCGTAAGCGACCGAATCCGCTGGTTCCTGAAAAAGGGAAATCCGTCAGCGGCCGCGATGGACCTCGTTCATGCCATCGGCCTGCCGGCATCATACGCCAGGGCGATGCCGAGCCTTTTGAAAAAATTCTCTTGGTCGCCCAAAGTTTAAATCACGTTTGGCAATGACCGCGCAAAGAGGCAGCCATCTTTCTATCGGTTCCCGCAGATGATCATCGACAGGCGCCCGGCGGGCTTCAATGTGAAGCGCCAGGATTTCGCTTGAGCACGAAGAGAGGCGGATCGGACTAAAGCGGCTCGGGGAGCGGTGCGGGACAGCCTATAGCTCTTAAAAAGTGATCCGAAATTGCTGTACCAGCGATATCGGTTGGAACTACCGGCGGTGCCGTGCTTTAAACCGACGATCGAACCGTGCTCGCAATCGAGCAGTCGGAATCATGGAGCACGCATACGGCCAAAGCGACCAGGCAAAGGTGTGGGACCTCATCAAGGACGCCCATACGGCGCTGCTTGTAACGGTCGAGGAGGATGGCGCGCTTCAAGCGCGCCCGATGGGCTGCCTTCAGAACGAGTTCGATGGAACGCTCTTTTTTCTCACATTCCGGCACTCGTCAAAACTTCGCCAAATCCGCGATGACGACCGAGTACTTGTCGCATACGTCAAACCCGATAAGTACGAAATACGTCGCGATCTCAGGCCGGGCCAGAATCATCGACGACAAACAGAAGCTGAAAGAACTTTGGTTCGAAGGATTGCGGGTTTGGTTCCCAAAGGGGCCTGACGATTCCGAACTTGCACTTCTCGCAATTGAAGTCGAAAAGGCGGACTATTGGGCAGACCCGGCTTCCATCGTCACGTATGCTTTCGCCTACGTGAAGGCCCGGATTACAGGACAGAGTCCGTCGGCAGACGAAATCGCCGAAGCCAAATCAGTTCATTTCCGCGATCGCGAAGGCAAATAGCACGCTTTGCGCCGTTGTGGGCAACTTGCGCCCATCGCGCAGCTCGGCAGCTAGTCTACCGTTCACTACACTAGCGAGAACACCGCGCGGCCGCGTTCGTTATGCGGCCGAGCATTTTCTGCTCTCCGGCACCTGGGATCGGAGGAGGGCGTAACCGCTAATGGTGGCCGTGGTGGCCGCCATGATGACCTCCGTGGTGACCAAAATGACCGTGATGCCCGTGATGCTGATGGTGGAATCCTCCACCGCCAAAGTAAAAGCTTGGCCCGCCTCCGTAATAGTAGTCTGGCCGCAACCGGTCGCGAGGGTCGCGCTTGAACATCGAAATGCGCCGAAGCGGATCCACCGCCTGGTTGGCGGTGCGCGCGCGTGCTTTCACCTACGTGAAAGCCAGTCTTAACGGTCATAGCCCGTCTCCCGACGAGATCGCCAAATCCAAGTCAGTTCATTTCTCGGGCCTCGACGGCAGATAGCGAGCTGTCGTCCTCGGCAACCAGCGTTCGCAAGCGCAGGATCAAATGAGGCGCACCTCTAATGTTAATGATGGCCGTGATGGCCACATTGGTGACCGCCGTGATGGCCGTGGTGATGGAATCCTCCTCTGCCAAAGTGGATGCTTGGTCCGCGGCCGTAATAGTACCCTGGTCCGCCCCGCGATCTGGCGAACGAAAAGGTCCGGGCACGCCGCCCCGGGCCTCTTCTTTCTTCAGCGCTTGCGCGCCAGCGTCATGATGGTCCCACCGAGCCACGCCCGTTCCTGTAGCCGCTTCACCGCTTACGTCACGTGCCGCAGCCCTACGGAATTCGCCAAGCGATTGACCTTGCGCGAATTGACGATCCGCAGCGGGCCATGGTCAGACCTGGCGTGATCGAGAACATCTGTTCGACCTCGAACATCGGCGTGAGCAATTGCCTGAGTTCATGGCGGTCAAACCACCGTCTAGTGGTTCATCATAGTGATTTTGACGTTTTGATACCGAGCCATTCGAGGATGGGCAAGTTTTCCGGTGGCAAGAGAATCTCGATGCTTCTGGGGACGCCGGGTTGACGTCGGATGAAGCCGTTCCGTTCGAGGGTGACGATCATCTGGTGGACAGTCGGCGGGCTGACGCGGAAATGGCGCTGGATGTCGGCTTCGGCGGGCGGCTGTCCGAACATGTACGAATAGGTATGGATGAAAGCGAGGTAGTGCCCCTGCTTCTCGGTGAAACGCGCGCCTGATTTTTGACTCATCGTTGGATTCGTCCCGGCCTCCGACAGGAGGCAAAGCATGAATGTACGTTATCGGGTCGAATTGAGCCAAGCCGAGCGCGATGAACTGACGGCGATGCTCGGCGGCGGCAAGCACGCCGCCCGCAAGCTCAAGCGGGCGCAGATTTTGCTGGCGGCCGATAGGGGCCGCCGCGACGAGGAGATTGCCCGGACCGTGAGTGTCAGCCTCTCCACCGTCGGCCGGACCAAGCGCCGCTTCGTGGAAGGCAATCTGGAGCGGGCCTTGAGTGAGGAGCCGCGTCCGGGCGCGGAACGCAAGCTGACGGGCAAGGAAGAGGCCCTGCTGGTCGCGACCGCATGCGCCAAGCCGCCCGCCGGCCGCAAACGCTGGCTGACGCTGCTGGCCGACACGATGGTCAAGCTCACCGACCACGACAGCCTGTCGGGCGAGACCGTGCGCCGCCGGCTGGCCGAGAACGACCTCAAGCCATGGCGCAGGGACATGTGGTGCATTCCCCATGTCGACGGCGAATACGTCGCCCGCATGGAGGACGTGCTCGATCTCTATTCCGAGGCGCCGGATCCCGAGCGGCCGCTGGTCTGCTTCGACGAGACCCCCGTCCAGCTCATCGGCGAGGAGCGTCAGCCGATCCCGGCCAGGCCCGGACAGCGCGAGCGCTACGATTACGAGTACCGCCGCAACGGCACCGTCAATCTCTTCGTCACCTTCGATCCGCATCGCGGCTGGCGCAACGTCAAGGTAACAGACCGCCGCGCCGCCGTGGACTACGCCCACTGCATGCGCGAACTCGTCGACGTCCAATATCCCGATGCCGCCTGTATCCGTGTCGTGCAGGACAATCTGTCGATCCACAGCGCCGGCGCGCTATATCAAGCATTTGCGCCCGCCGAGGCCCGTCGCATCCTGCGTCGCCTCGAATTCCACTACACCCCGAAACACGCCAGTTGGCTCAACATGGTCGAGTGCGAGATCAGCGTGCTGCAGCGCCAATGTCTCGGCCGCCGCATCGACGACCCAAAACGGCTCCGAAAAGAGATCGCAGCATGGCAACGGCAGCGAAACAAAGCACGAGACCGCATCAAATGGATGTTCACAACCGACAAAGCCCGCGCCAAACTCGGCCGCGCATATCCAGCCACCGCCAAAGAGTCAAAATCACTGTGATGAACCACTAGTCAGGCCGGGTTGCACTGGCACGATGTTTTTATAGCGCTGCAACACTGGCCTATTCTGTGTCGCAAGCATCAGGTAGCCACCGGGCCTCAGCATGGAGTTGATCTTCGCGAGGAACGCCCGCTGATCGGCAACATAGCACGTCTAAGCTCACTGCCACGTCGTATCACGTCCCTAAGTCGAGCGACATAAAGTCCCCCGCGACAAACTTGGCTTCTGGTGTGCGCTCTGCGGCGCAGGATAAACATTGGTCGGAAAGATAGGTCCCGGTCACATGGCCGAAGCGCGTCAACCGCGAGCAAAGCCAGCCCGCACCGCAGCCGATATCAATGATCTCAGCGTTCGGGCGATCGAGCGCCAGTGAGCCAGGAAGTGATCACATCGGCTTGTTCTACGAGATGTCTTCAGCCCTTGCTCACGGGTCGACGAATTCCAGCCGTTCCAAAAGGCTTGCTGCGTCTGAATGTCGGTCGTCGTCATTTGTTTGCTTTCCCCGGGGATAGGAACCTATCAGATGTTGGTTGTTCCCGAGAAGGGGTCTGTGCGATGGCAGGGGCGCCGCGGCCTCGGAGCTATTGAGATTGTGCGGCCCCCTTCTCAACCAGCACCGCAGCCCCCCGGCGGATCCGGGGGCGCGCAGCCTCTGATGGGGCGACGAACGCCAACCTTGGCCGCTTTGATACTTGGTGCCGATTCGATCAGATCACCGCGCACCGGGGAGGACTAGGTGCAAATCCACAAGAGGGCCATATACCGCCGTGGGTAGGATGCGGGTCGCATTCGCGCTTGCGAAATGATACCTCTAAGGGGTATCGCCGAACGAGTCGCCCCATTGGGCGCGCACCTCAGCGGAACTGATTTCGCCTGCTGGCAAGGAATTCTACATACGTGAGGCCTGGGTGCGACGTAAAGGCAACGAAAGGTCTGGAACTTTGCCAATTATCAGACATGGCCCTTGGCGCAGGAAGGAATCAGAGGCTAGATTGGCGGGCTACAACATATTTGGTTGAAACTGCGGATGCTGACAAGGTTGACCAGAACAGGGCGATTAACGGCCGCGCGCTTGCTCGGGCTCGCCTATCTGCTCTGCGTTCTGGCGCCGGCCCTATCCTTTGCATTCGCGGGCGCCGCGCGTGCGGCACCATGCCTGACCGAAGACGAGCACGGCAGGGGCATTGTTCACGAGCACGCAGCCGGCGCCGCGCAGCACGTGCATGCCGACGGCCATTCGCATCATCATTCGGGGGCAGCTGAAGCGACGGGGGACGCGGCGGCTGCCGCGCAGCCCATCGCGCCCGCCGGGGATCACCACAAATCCGCGGGCGGGCAGTGCTGTGGCATGGCGTGCGTCAGCGCATTGCCCGCCACCCTGACCGATGTCGTCCGTCCGGACACGCCGCGTTCAATTTGCGTGTCGGCCGCCTATAGAGCCATCGCGGACGACGCGCCCCCACGGCACTACCGTCCTCCCATAGCCTGACCTGACGGAATAACCTGGTGCCGCGCCCGCTGTGGGCACGTGTACCTGTGATTCATCGGCAGTTCAGGG
>DAIMKE010000269.1:0-7333 GCA_036721875.1 Bradyrhizobium sp.
ATCTGGACCTGTGTCGCGGCGTTCGGGATATTCGAAAGTTCGAGAATGTTGCGGACCAGCGCCGCACTGCTCTCGTTGTCGGCAATGATCGCGATCTTCTTTTTCTTGAGATCGGCGATGGATTTGATCTTCTGGCCGGCCGGGCTGATCAGGAGAAACACGTCGCGCTCGAGGATCGCGACCGCGCGGGCGCGGGGCGGGATCCTGGCGTCGGTGCGCAGTATCGCGAGGTTGGCGTCCTTGCGGTCGAACTGCTGCAGCGCCTTTGCATTGTCGCCGTTGGGCACGATCTTGAGCCGCAGCCGCGACGAATTGTTCTTCAGCACGGTCGCGAGCCGGGCCGCGAAGCGCGCTTCGGGACCATTGGCTTCGCCCACGGCAAACACCAGCGTTTCGGAATTGCGCAGCCAGACCCGCCCAGCCCACACCGTCGCCGCCGTCAGGATCAGGGTCAGAATCGCGAACAGCAAAATCTGCGTGCGGTTGTTCTTGACGACGCGTGAGCCGCGCTGCGGCATTTCGGGATACGGCGTTGGGCCTTCAGCACTCATGGCTCATACCCGGGGTCGGAGACATCAGGCCGCCAAACCGGCGCCATAGGTCGTTCCTATTAATTCGTAAATATCTAGAAAAGAACGATAATTTCGCCCGGCTGCCATGATATCCCGCCGCCGTCGGATTGCAAACCGGCAGGCCGCAGTAACCTTACTCGTGGGCAGCCGTTCATCCAGGCCGCGCGGTATCGCCATTCAGCCACACCGCGCGATTTTTGAACCACTCACAGGTGCATTCCGCCGCAGGGGATGCCATAAATAACGGCTAGTTCGAAAATCTTCCGGGTTTGAAAAGAACATTGCGCTGACAGCCTGGACCCCGGTTTTTTCGCCATCTCTTCTGTCCCAGTAAAGGGCGTCAGCTTTGCTATTTCCTTCGATGTCGTCGTCGGTCCCGGTTGGTGCGCTGGTCGGATGGATGCTGCTTCTCACGGTGAAGCACGTCATCGCCGATTTCATGCTGCAGACTTCCTGGATGGCGATCGGCAAGGATCAGAAGACCGGATGGGGGCTGCCGCTGCTGGCGCATTGCCTCGTGCATCTCGCGGTGGCGATGGCGTTCATCCTGATCGTCGCGCCGCGATTCTGGTTCGTAGCCTTGATCGACTTCGCCATTCACATCACGATCGATCGGCTCAAGGGCATCATCGCATCGTCGTTTGGCGTGACGCTGGAGCAGGCGCACCCGTGGTTCTGGACGCTGATCGGCGTCGATCAGGCACTGCACCACCTCACCGGCTTCGGCCTGGCTATCTACATGGCGGCGAACTGATCCTGCCGGCATCTCCGTCGGCGTCGCGGAAGTAAACGATCAGCCGATGTGGTCCGACGTCCCGTTCGGCGATGGTCCAGCCCAAACCTCCGTAAAAACCTTCGCGCTGCGGACGCGAGCACAGCCACGCGCGCTTGATGCCGAGCGCGAAGCAATCCTGCGTGGCGCGGTTTACCAGCGACGATGCCACGCCATTTCGACGTGCGTCCTCATCGACCCACACCGCCGCCACCCAAGGCGTCAGTTGCGGCCGCTCTTCGAGATCGGATTTGATCACCGACGTGGTGCCGAGAAATCTTTCGCCGTCATGGGCGACGAGGGCGAAGGGGATCGGGGTGTCCGCCATGTTCTCGCGCAGGCGCGTTGCGATGTGGGCCAGCGGGTAGCCGCCCGGCTCCCACCACGCCCGCCAGATCCGGTCGGCGACGGTGTCGAAAAACGCCGGGCATTGGCGCAGGTCGGAAATGATGAATGAAGGGTCCATCGACTGATTCGGTTGCCATGCGGGCAGGGCGCGCTCGACCCTACAGCAGCCGTGAGACGGCGGCGAGGTTCCGATTCGGCTGCGGTTGGCAAGATATCCGGGACACTACTGCCTGCCTTGGTTAACCTTTCATTAGAGTATTGCATTGCATCTTCCGGTTAAGGAGAACCGCAATGTTTTCGAGCCGCGACGCATTTGAGAACGATTTTTGTCCGGTCCGGGATGAGTTGCTCGGCGAGATGTACCGCGCCAATGCCAACGGCCTCCCGCTGCTGGTAGAGAGCGTTTCCTCCGAGGTCCGCGCCATGCTGGCGCTGTTCTGCTACCGCCGCAGCCATCTCCACGCGCTGGCCATTGCGATTGCAGGAAGCTGCACCGAACGCGAGCTGATCCAGTTCGGCGGCCGCGTCGGTTCCACGCTCTACGCGCTGTCGCGCGAGCCGTCCGCGCGTTCCGCGCCGTCGTCCTCCTACGGCAGCCGCAAGCCGATCACGTTGTCGACCAAGCCGCTTTCGACCTTCAAGCCGATCGAGGACGAGGTTGACGACGAGGATCTCGAAGCAGTGACGGCGTAAGCGCCGTTCAGCCCGCCAACACCGGCAATCCGTGGCGTTTGCGCGCCATCGCGCATTCGACATCGCCGGGCATGCAGGTGCGGCACACTTCCGGCCGCCTGTCGTAGATCAGGCATGCCGTCGTCTCGCCGACCTTGCCTGACAGTGCCGAGCAGCGGTCGCCTTCGCAGCGCATTCCCGACAGCCGTTCGTTGACGAACTTTTCCGGAATCAGGTCGAGCGCCGCATCCTCCTCGATGGTGAAGCGCGGCCAGTTGGACGAATAGCTGCAGCAGGCGCCGCAGGCCTGGCAGGGGCTTTCGGTGGCGGTGGTCATGCGGGTCGTTTAGCCGGGAAAGCAGGCTTTCGCGAGAGGAAACGCGGACGATCACGTATCCTTCGGTGCCTCCCAGACCAGGCTGCGCCGCCATTTCGCCCGCAGCAGATCGCGTCGTTCCGGATATTTCTCGTCGTGATACGTCGCGTCGACGACGCGGTCGGTGCGGAAACTGCGAAAATCCTTGCGCAGTTCGCACCACGCCGCGAGGATCCGCACCGCTTCGTGATAGCCGACCGCGATCGGCCAGATGGTGCGCTGGCTGCTGCGGCCCTGCTCGTCGCGATAGTTCAGCGTGATCTTCCGGCCCTCGTGGATCTGCGTCCGCGTCCGGACCATGTCGATCCGATCAGGCTCCCGGTTCCAGGCCCGCCGGGCGCGGCTGGCCGGCTCCAGCACGAATGGCCGCAACCGCTCAGGCACGGTTTCGGCGACCTTCGCCATCAGGTCCTGCGCGGCGCGGGCGAGCGCCGGATCGGCATGGCCGACTACCCATTGCGCCCCGAGCACGCAGGCCTCGATCTCGTCAGGCGTGAGCATCAGCGGCGGCAGGTCGAAACCCTTCTCCAGGATGTAGCCGACGCCGGCCTCGCCGCGGATCGGCACGCGTTGCTCGATCAGGGTCGTTATGTCGCGATAGATCGTGCGCTTCGAGGTCTCCAGCTCGGCCGCAATCGCGTCCGCCGTCAAGGGCTTTCGGGTGCGCCGGAGCACCTGGATGATCTGAAACAGCCGGTCGGCGCGCCGCATGGCAAATCTCTTTTCCTTGATAGTGCTCTTTCTGGAAGGCACCAGCCCGATGCTGACAGCATGTTGGCAGCAGGGGGTGGGTATACCGGGACAACACCTCAACTGAAGGGAATTTGTCCATGACGATTTTCAGCGAACCTGGCCTTGGCGGAAGCCGCCTGCCTGTCGTCGCCGCCCAGTCCTTTGTGCTGGAGCAGCTCGTTTCCATCCACGCCACGACCCTCGATATGCGCTGGGCGATGGTCGAGCTGGCGTGGCGTTCGTTCACGGGAATGTGCGTGTTTGTACAGGGGCGGTTGGCCGCGTGGATCCGGAGGGACCGTACACCACGGCAGGAGGAGGGGAATGGCCGGCATTGCTGCTGCTGACACCATGGTGGCAGCAGGGGGCCGCTAGCGTCGAACGCGCTTTGGAAGAGATCGGGAGAGCTTGCATGATTACCCTCTACGGCTTTGGCGCCGGGTTCGGGCTGCCGGAGATCAGCCCGTTTGTGACCAAAACCGAGGTCCAGCTGAAGATGGCCGGCATCGCCTATCGCAAGGAGAGGGCCAAGCCGCCGGCCTCGCCCAAGGGGCAGCTTCCCTATATCGTCGACGAGGCCGACACCATCGCCGACTCGACCTTCATCCGCGCGCATCTCGAAGCCAAATACGGTTTCGACTTCGACGCCCCGCTCAGCCTGCAGGCGCGCGCCCAGGCTTGGGCCTTCGAGCGGATGATCGAGCACCATGTTTACTGGGCGCTGATCGGCGCGCGCTGGGTCGATGCCGACAATTTCGCCAAGGGGCCGTCGCATTTCTTCGACGGCGCGCCTGCACATTTGCGCGAAAAGATGCGCGAGGACGCCCAGTTCCGGGTGGCCGAGAATTACCTGCTCAGCGGCCTCGGCCGCCACGCGCCGGAGGAGGACACAGATCTCGCCATCCGCTCGCTGTTTGCGCTGTCGGTCCAGCTTGGCGACAAGGCGTTCCTGATGGGCGAGATGCCGTGCGGCACGGATGCTACCGCGTTCGGCGCGCTCGCCGGAATTTTGACGCCGTTCTTCGAGTCGCCGCTGCGCCAGCGCACCGAGCAGTTCGCCAACCTCACCGCCTATGTCGACCGGATGATGCTGCTCTACTACCCGGAATTCGCCTGGTCGCCGGTGCAGCAGGCCGCCTAGTTCGCTTGAGCCGGCTGGCCCTTCAATGCGGCCAGCTCGGCTTCGAGTTCGGCAATTTTCGCATCACGCACGGCGAGCGCCTGCGCGACGTCGGCGGCGTCGAACTTGTGCGGGATGTGCTGCGGGCAATTGGTGTCCCACGCCGCAATCCGGAACAGAATGACCTGTTCGGGCCGCGCCTTGTAGCCTTTCGGCATCAGCGACTGCGTCAGCGCCGGGTCGTCGTCGACCACGCGCGCCTCGCCCCAGATCTTCACGCGCCGGCGATGGGCATAGTCCATCACGAAGATATGCGCCTTCGGATTCTCCGACAGGTTGCCCTGCGTGATGTATTGCCGGTTGCCACTGTAATCCGCGAATGCGATCGTGTTCTTGTCGAGGATTTTGACAAAGCCCTTCGGCCCGCCGCGGTGCTGGATGTAGGGATGTCCGTCGGACGAGGCGGTTGCGAGATAGAGGCTGTTGGTCTCAGCAAGAAAGCCCGTGAGATTTTCGTCGATCTCGGTGCGCCAGCCGCCGCGCTGTTCCATGCCGGCATAGCCCTCGCGCGAACCTTTGCGGACCTGGATCGCCTTGACCGCCGGGGTGAAAGCGACATCGCTGGAATAGGTTTGAACGTCTGACATCTAAGCCTCCTTGAATCTCCGGTTCGAAGCGTTCGGGCGGCGCGCCGGGTGGACACGCCGCCCGCGCAATCATGCCGCCCTGGCGGCGACTGCCGGGAAATCGATCGCGGTCTTCGCGACCTCGTTGACGTAATTGGTGAGCGTGTTAAGCGCGACATGCAGCACGATCTCGATCAATTGCGCATCATCGTAGCCGGCATCCTTGACTGCCTTGATATCCGCATCCGAGACGTGTCCGCGGCCGTTTACGAGCTTGACGGCAAAGGCAACTGCCGCATCGGCCTTTGCATCGGCCGAATGGCCGCCACGGTTGGCCGCAATCTCGGCGTCTGAAAGTTTTGCGAGATTCTTGCCGATGTAGGAATGCGCCGACAGGCAGTAGCCACAGCCATTGATCTCGGCCACGGCCAGCGCGATCCGCTCGCGGGTCGGTGCCTCGAGCGCTCCCTTGGCCAGAGCCCCGTTCAGTCCGAGATAGCCTTCCAGTGCGGCCGGGCTGTTGCCGACCAGGCGGAACAGATTTGGCACCATGCCGAGCTGCTTCTTGACTGCCTGGAGCAGGGGCTGGGAGGCGGCGGGGGCGGTTTCGATCGAAGCGGGGATAGGCAGGCGAGACATGACGTTGATCCTTTTCTGTAAGCGAGCACCCGCTCGCCGTGGCAACAACATGCTCCTCATCGTTTCGTAGAACAATTATCGTAATTGACACTTCATAATTGCAGTATATGAAATAATGCCATGGATCGGATCGATGCCATGCAGGCCTTTGTTACTGTCGCGGACCTTCGGGGCTTTGCTCCTGCGGCGCGCAAGCTGGGCCTGTCGCCTTCCGGCGTGACGCGCCTGATCGCAGGTCTGGAGGACAGGCTGGGGGCGCGGCTGTTGCAGCGGACCACTCGGTCGGTGACCTTGACCGATGTCGGCTCGCGCTACCTGGAGCGTGTCCGCCGCATCCTTGCCGACGTGGAGGAAGCCGAAAGTTCGGCCGAGGGCGAGCGCACGCGGCCGGTCGGTCGGCTGGTGGTCTCGGCGCCCGTCGGCTTCGGCCGCCTGCACGTCAGTCCCGTAATTTCGGCCTATCTCAAACGCTATCCCGAGGTCAGTGCCGATATGCGGCTGTCGGACAGCCTGATCAATCTGGTGGAAGAGGGGGTCGATCTGGCCGTGAGGATTGGTCACCTCCCGGATTCGACGCTGGTGGCGCGCCAGGTCGGCGAGATGCGCAGGATCGTGGTGGCTTCGAAGGCGTATCTGGCGGCGCGTGGCATGCCGAAGACGCCGGCTGACATCTCCTCACATCAAACCATCCACTTCGGAGGCATGTCCACGTCGCCGGACTGGCGATTTGTCGAGGATGGCCGCGATATCCGCGTCGCAAGTATCCCACGGTTCACCACAAACAGCGCCGATGCCGCGATCGGGCATGCCGAGCAGGGCGGCGGCCTGACATGGGTACTGGCCTATCAGGCAGCCGCCTCGCTGAAAGCCGGGCGGCTCCAAATCGTGCTCGCAGAGTTCCAGCAGCCGGCGCTGCCGATCCACATCGTCTATCCGACGTCGCGGCTGCTGTCGGCCAAAGTCCGCACCTTCATCGATCTCGTCACCGAGACCAGCGACTGGCATTTCGACTAAAGTTTCGTGCCCCGGACGCAGCGCAGCACGCAGTGATGCGCTGCAGAGCCGCCGGGGCCCACCTCCGATGCCTGGCTCCCGGCTCAGCGGCGCCCCACTTCGCGGTGCGCCGCGTCCGGGACACGAGGCTGGTTACGACGCCGGCTCCTTCTTCGGCACCACGCGGAACGTGGCGTTGGCGCGCGCGATCACGGCGCCGTCGGCCTTGATCAGGCTCTGCGCGAAGCAGATCGTCCTGCCGGTCTTGACCACGTCGCTCTCGACCGCGAGCCATTGCCCGACCTCGGCAGTGCCGACGAAATCGACCGCGAGCGAGATCGTCACCAGCGACGACACCCCGCCCATCGCGTGGGCGCAACTATGGCCCATGGCGTTATCGGCAAGCGCCGCGATCAACCCGCCGTGAATCAGCCCGCGGCCGTTGGTGTGCGGCTTGGCCAGCCGCAGGCCGATGATCACGGC
>DAIMKE010000270.1:0-5793 GCA_036721875.1 Bradyrhizobium sp.
AGGCGTGAGGGCGGGAGGGCACGCCATCATCGGCACGTTCGCGCTGGACGGACCTGAAAAGTGCAGCGGCCTGCCGGTCGCGCGCTATGACAGCGCGAGCCTGGGGCAGGCGCTCGGCGCAAAATTCCGGCTCGTCGACACGAGACGCCACGAACACGCGACCCCCTGGGGCTCCCGGCAGGTGTTCCAGTTCAGTGTGTTTCGACGCGAGGTGTGATTTCACTATCTTCGTGCCAACCGGCGCCACCCTGGATTGGGTCCAAAGGTGGCGTCGCTCGAAAATGCCTAATGCGCCATGCCGCGTGACACCTCCTGGCAGGCCTCCATGCAGCGGCGGCAGCTATCGGCGCAGATGCGGCAATGCTGGTGCATGCCGGCGTGCTTCTGACACTCGTCGGCACACAGCCGGCAGGCGGCGGCGCAGACGCTGAGCATCCGGCGCATGACTTCGTCGTCGGAGCCGGTGCGGCGGGTCATGATGCGGCCGGTGATGTTGCAGATGTCGGCGCAATCGAGGTCGAGGCGGATGCACTGGGTGAGGTCCTGCACCATGCGTTCCGACAGGCATGCGTCGGCGCAGGAGGTGCAGATCTGGGCGCAGGAATAGCATTCCTCGATACAGCGGATCAGGGCGTCGTTGACCTGGCCCTGGACGGCCGGGTGGGTGCCGATCATTTCGCGGGCGTGCATGGCTCGAGCTCCTCGCTTGGGTGTCAGGCCGCCGTCGGGGCGGCTACCGGTTCAAGTCGCAGCCTTCGAATTGGTTCTGGCGCCGGGCGACGATCAGCATCGGTGCCATCCATCCGAACGGGTTTGATCCATCGGAAATGTGACCCAATTCGATTTGTCTGCGTTAAGGAACCCCGCGAGTTCGCGATGGAGCTTCGCTTCCAAACCGGTGCTTTGGGCTGGCCGCTGTTTGGCCCTTGCGGCTGTTCTCAGCACGGACAGTTGATTTGTTAAGCGCGGTTCTTCTCAGGCTTCATGTTTTTACGGACAGAGAAGCCGTCCAGGTTGTGACTGCATACCAATGAACAACACCGGCTCAAGGAAACGGACATGGGCTTCTACAACGACCATATCCTGCCCTGCGTTTGTGATCTCGCAATGCGCAACAAGCATCTGCGGCCGTATCGCGAGCGGGCGATCGGCGCGGCCGAAGGGCGTGTGATCGAGATCGGGATCGGCTCGGGCCGGAATTTGCCCTTTTACCGGCCGCCGGTGAAGGAGGTGCTGGCGCTGGAGCCGTCGCCGAAGCTGATAGCGATGGCGCGTCATGCGCTGCATCCGGGCGTGCCCGTCAACTTCATCGAAGCTTCTGCAGAAGCCATTCCACTCGAGGATCGCAGCGTTGATACCGTTGTGACGACATGGACCCTGTGCAGCATTCCCGAAGCCGCGACGGCGCTAAGCGAGATGCGTCGCGTGCTCAGGCCGAACGGCAGGCTCTTGTTCGTGGAGCACGGCATGGCGCCGGACGAGAATGTCCGGCGATGGCAGGACTGGCTGACGCCTGCCTGGAAACGGATTGGTGGGGGCTGTCACCTCAATCGACCTATCCGGACGATGATCGAAAGTGCCGGATTCAGGATTGATCGGCTGGAAGCGGGCTATATGCCCGGACCCAGGCCGATGACTTTCATGTACGAGGGCATCGCGCGACCAAACCCGGGCATGAACCCATAAAACCAGGGGCGTCGGCTGGACTAGCTGCAAAGCTTCGACCGGCGGGAACTCGACACGGTGATCGTTCGCCTGCAGGCCAAGCGGAGCGACGGGGAAATTATTGCCGAAGAAAAATTCGGCTGGTGCGCGGCGCCAAGCCGGCAGCACCGCGCGGGTGAGCCATGCCGCTTGCCACGATGGCCGAGCCCTGCGGCGTGCGTGCGCCGGCCGGGCAGCTTCCGTTCGGCCGTCAGTTCCGCACGATCGAGCCGATCCGGCCGACCAGCCGCGCCAGTTGCCTGAACCGGCTGCCGACGCGGTCGGCGACGAGATCGACCATGCGGTGCTCGAACACCAGCATCAGCTTGCGGCCACGGGTACGGAAATGCGTCGCTGGCAGCACGCCGGTTCGGGCCGCCGAAATCAGGTGGGCGACGCGGAACGCCGCGCCGAGCAGGCGGGCGCGATCGTCCATCGCCTGCGGCACCAGTTCTCGGATTCGGGTCGGCGGTTCGTTTTCCTCGCTCAAACCTGCGTAGCGGTAGAACACCGACAGCGCGACAAAGGCGCGGCCCTGATGGCTGATCGATCCGAAATTGCCGTTGGTGATCAGGCTCAGCGTCTCCTCGCCGCGATGGTCAGGGTGCACCCGCCACCCGATATCGGACAAGAGACAGGCGGCGTGGCGCAGGCGGCGGTCTTCCGGCGTCTCTCGCAGCTTCACGACCCGGACCAGGCGATCGGTCCATTCGACCAGTTCCTCGGCATGGCGTGCGGATCGTGACAACAGTCCGTTCAGGGTTTGCGCTGCGCAGATGAAGCCATCCTTGGCGCGCTCACCCTGTGGCAGCATCTCGTAGAGCAGGCCCTCGCGCACGCCGAAGGTCGAGAACACGATCGTCTTCGGCCTGCCGACGCGGATGATGTATTCGAGCACCAGCGCCGCATACGTCAGCAGCGGACGCCGCGCGTCGGCGACGACTTCGATATCGGCGAGCATGTTGGCCGCCGCGAGCCGGCGCAGGCGCCGCGCGAAATCCAGCGCGTCGGCGGCTGGCAGCTCGTAGCCGTGCATCACCCGCAGTGGATAGCCGCTCTGCACGATGTGGATTCTCGCCAGCGCGCGCCAGGTGCCGCCGACCGCGTAGAAGGTGCGGCCGAGGCCGGCCTTGAGTTGAGCCACGCCGGACAGGTCATCGCTGACGATGCGTTCGGCGCGCTTCAGCGATTTGTGCGCCAGGTCCTGCAGCGCCAGGCTTCCCAGCGGCAGCGTGACGCCACTTCTGACGCGGCCGCGGTGCACGTCGATCAGTTCGAGCGAGCCGCCGCCGAGATCGCCGACGATGCCGTCGGGATTATGAATGCCGGACACGACGCCAAGCGCGGACAGTTTTGCCTCGCGCGGACCCGACAGGATTTCGATGGGAACGCCGCAGATGCGTTCGGCCTGTGCGATGAAGTCGGGACCGTTGGAGGCGTCGCGGCAGGCGGCGGTGGCGATCGCATAGACGCGGCCGACCTGCTGAATGCGGCACAGCGCGCGAAAGCGCCGCAGCGACGTCAAAGCCTTGGCCACGGAGTCGGCCGAGAGAAGCCCGGTGCTCTGAACCTCGCGACCGAGCCCGCACAGCGCCTTTTCGTTGAAGACGGTAACGAGGCTGCGCGTCATCGTCTCGTAGACGACGAGACGGACCGAGTTCGAACCGATATCGATGACGGCGACGCTGGAAGCGCGCTTGCGCGGTCGCTTCACCGTCGCGATCCCTTGTTATTGCGGCGGGCGCTCGTTACGGCGCGTGAGGCGGCGCGGCGAAGATTCCTTGAGAGACTTTCCACGGCCAGACAGACTCGGATTCGTCATGAAGTAGTTATGCAGGTTGAACGGCTCTTCGCCTTTCGCGGCCTTCATACGCGTTGAGGACCCGTCGGGCAACAATTGCCAGCTCTGCTCGGTATCCTTCAGGTTCGCGACCATGATTTGTTCGAGAACCTGCTGATGGACCGTCGGATTTTGCAACGGACAGAGGATTTCGACGCGGCGGTCGAGGTTCCTCGGCATCATGTCGGCGGACGAGATATACACAGCCGCTTTTGATCCGGGCAGGCCTTGGCCCATACCAAAGCAGTAGATTCGGGTGTGCTCCAGGAATCGGCCGATGATCGACTTGACCCGGATATTTTCCGAAAGTCCCGGTATGCCCGGCCGCAGGCAGCAGATGCCGCGCACCACAAGGTCGATCGACACACCGGCCTGTGACGCTTCGTAGAGAGCGTCGATGACATCGGGATCGACCAGCGAATTCATCTTCATCCAGATCGCGGCCGGCTTGCCGTGCCGGGCGTGATTCGCCTCGCCCCTGATGTGTTCGATGATGCGCTTGCGCAGCGTCAGCGGCGATACCGCCATGCGCTCGATGTCGCTCGGCTCTGCATAGCCAGTGATGTAGTTGAACACCCGCGCCGCATCGCGACCGATGATCGGGTCCGAGGTGAAATACGACAGGTCGGTATAGATGCGCGCCGTCACCGGATGATAGTTGCCGGTGCCGGTGTGGACGTAGGTCGCGAGGTTGCCGCCCTCGCGCCGCACCACCATCGACAGCTTGGCGTGGGTTTTCAGTTCGATGAAGCCGTACACCACCTGCACGCCGGCGCGTTCGAGGTCGCGCGCCCAGCGGATATTGGCTTCCTCGTCGAAGCGCGCCTTCAACTCGATCAGCGCGGTCACCGACTTGCCGGCCTCGGCCGCCTCGGCGAGCGCGCGCACGATCGGCGAATTGTTCGATGTGCGGTAGAGCGTCTGCTTGATCGCGACCACGTCGGGATCGCGCGCCGCCTGCTGCAGGAATTGCACGACGACGTCGAAGGATTCGTAGGGATGATGGACGATCAGGTCCTTCTGGCGGATCGCAGCGAAGATGTCGCCGCCATGGTCGCGCACCCGTTCGGGGTGACGCGGCACGTAAGGCGTGAATTCGAGGTCGGGCCGATCGAGCCGGGTCAGTTGCGAGAGTTCGTTCATCGCCAGGACGCCGTCGACCAGAAACACCTCGTCGTCGGCGGCCGAAAGCGCCTGCTGCACGAAGCCGCGCAGCTCTTCCGGCATCTTGGCGTCCATCTCGAGGCGGATCACCGATCCGCGACGGCGCCGCTTCAGCGCGGTCTCGAACACGCGAACCAGATCTTCCGCCTCTTCCTCGATTTCGAGCTCGGAGTCGCGGATGATGCGGAATGCGCCCTGGCCCTTGACGGTGTAGCCGGGAAACAGCCGTCCGATGAACAGGCCGGTGGCCTGCTCGAGCGGGATCAGGTGCACCGTGCCGTCCTTGGTCGAGGGCATGCGGATGAAGCGGTCGATCTTGCCGGGCATGCGGATCAGCGCGTTCATCGGCTTGCCGTCCGACACCCGCGCCAGCTGCAAGGCAATGGTGAAGCCGAGGCTCGGGATGAACGGGAAGGGGTGCGCCGGATCGATCGCAAGCGGCGTCAGCAACGGGAAGATGCTGCGGAGGAAATGATCCTCGAGCCAGGTCCGCTCCGCCTTGGTGAAGTCGTGGCCATCGACCAGCTTGATACCGGCCTCCGACAGGATGGTACGCAGATCGCGCCAGATCGCCTGCTGGTCGGAGGCAAGTTCGGAAACGTTCTTGTTGATCAGGACGAGCTGCTCGGACGGCGTCAGGCCGTCGGGGCTGCGTTCGGCGATTCCTTCGCGGACCTGTGCCTTGATACCGGCGACGCGGACCATGAAGAACTCATCAAGGTTATTGGCTGATATCGACAGGAACCGCACCCGCTCCAACGTCGGATGGCCGGGATTCACCGATTCCTCGAGCACCCGGCGGTTGAAATGCAGCCAGGAGAGCTCACGGTTAATGAATCGCTCAGGGCTCGTCGCAATCGCGGGAGGCGCCTCGGCGACCGGCTCTTTTTCCTTGATTTCAATAACTTGTGCCGATTCCATAAAGTTTCGATCCATCTCAGGCGTGATGCGGGCTTAGTTCTAGGCGCACCGCCGCGCGGAGCATGTGATACGCCGATGACGTTTCAATGACATTGATGTTCCGGTTCTATCCGTCGTCAAGGTGACAAGGCGTCCGGCCAGTCAGGCGTCACGGAGCAGTTCCG
>DAIMKE010000270.1:5821-7326 GCA_036721875.1 Bradyrhizobium sp.
AGCCGTAGCGCCTCGGTGTCCAGCAGATCGACCGCGTGGCGGGCCGCGGCATAGGATCGCTCGATCCGGTTGGTCAGATAGCTCACGACCGCTTCGTCGATGCTCAACTGCCGGTCCGCGCAAAATTTCACGATCAGCCCGCGAAACAGAAGATCGTCGGGCTCCAGCAATAAAACCAACGGCACCGCGCGCAGCCGTGACTTGAGATCGCGCAGTTCGACCTCGAACGCCGATGGCGGAACGCGGGCTGTGATCAGAACGGAAGTGTCGTCCTCGCGCGCGAGATTCAAAAGGTGAAACATCGCGCGTTCGTCGAAGCCGGAGGGTTTCAGGTCTTCGACCACCAGCGCGCCCGTGGCCAGCGCGCCGGGAACGGCCGTAGCCGTCAGCGCGTGAGCGGACGTCGAGCGGGCGCCGGCCAGTTCGGCCCAGATCGCGGCGAGGTGGCTTTTGCCCGAACCCTCCGGTCCCACCAGAAACATGACGCGGTTCGGCCAGTCGGGCCAGCTTTCGACCAGCGAGAGCGCGGCTTCGTTCGCAGGGCCTTCGAGAAAATTGTCGCGCGTCAGGCTCTCCGCATGCGGCAGCACAAAGGCAAGCTGACGAGGTTGAACGCGAACTGCCACGCAAGTCTCCAGGCCGGGATCACGGCGTTTTCAGGCGGAGTGGCGAAAACGCGTGAAGGACGACAGCGTCCTGAGCCGCTTCCGTTCCGCTTGAAAACGCTCTAGCTCGCTTCGATCGTACTCATGTGCCGCACCCACTCGACGAGATAGAGCGAGACGGAAACCAAAGTAAAGACCGTAACAAAGCCCATCAGGATCACGTCATAGGGCGCCGGTTTGAAGTTGAAGCCGAGCGAAGCCAGCACCAGCGCCGCGAACGCCACCTGCGCCACCGTGTTGAGCTTCGACACCATCAGAGGCTTCATCGGGATCGGCTTGTCGAACAGCCACGACACGATCACGGCCGTGACGATCATGATGTCGCGGGACACCACGAGGATCACGATCCAGCGCGGCACCGCGCCCCAGATTCCGAGCGCGACATAGATCGAGACCAGCAGCGCCTTGTCGGCGAGCGGATCGAGCAGGGCGCCCAGTTCGCTCTGCATATTGAAGCGCTTGGCCAGAAAGCCGTCCACGGCATCGCTGACGCCCGCGATGACGAAGATCGCGAACGCGATTTCCATCTGGCTCGAGACGATCGCCCAGACGATGACGGGCACCAGGATGATGCGCCCCAGCGTAATGATATTCGGAATGCTCAACTCGGTCGCTTCCCGGCTCCCGGTCCCGGATCCGGCCCTTGGCGGGATCGGCCGGTTATTGTCTACATAGTATATGTGTGAAGCGTCGGCGAGCCATTGCAGGAACGCCGAAATCCTCGTAACCAGCCGTCATCATACTGGAATTTGGCATGGTCGACCGCAAAAACGGGCTCACATACGCTGATTCGGGGGTCGATATCGATGCGGGGAACCGCCTCGTCGACCTCATCAAGCC
>DAIMKE010000271.1:0-7273 GCA_036721875.1 Bradyrhizobium sp.
GCCGAATCCTGGCCGATCTCGACGATGCCGCGGCGGATGGCGCGGGTGCGGGTGAAGTGCTCGAACAACGCTTCGCCGTCGTTGCGGCGGATCGCGCGGGTGAGTTTTGAGAGATCCTCGTTGAAGGTGCCGAGCATTTCCAGCACGGCTTCCTTGTTGTTGAGGAACACGTCGCGCCACATCGTGGGGTCCGACGCCGCGATGCGGGTGAAGTCGCGAAAGCCGCCGGCGGAGAACTTGATCACTTCCGACGACGTCACCTGTGCCAGTTCGTCCGCGGTGCCGACGATGGTGTAGGCGATCAGATGCGGCAGGTGGCTGGTGATCGCCAGCACCAGATCGTGATGGTCGGGCGTCATGATCTCGACCTTGGCGCCGAGCGCTGCCCAGAACGCGCGTAGCGCTTCGACGGCCGCGGGATCGGTGCCGTCAGGCGGCGTGAGAATGCACCAGCGGTTGATGAAGAGTTCGGCGAAGCCCGAATCCGGCCCCGAATGTTCGGTGCCCGCAACCGGATGCGCCGGCACGAAATGAACGCCCTGCGGCAGATGCGGCGCCATTTCGCGGACGATGGCGCCCTTGACCGAACCGACGTCGGAAACGATCGCGCCTGGTTTCAGGAACGGCGCGATCTCCTGCGCGACCGGGCCGCAGGCGCCGACCGGGATGCAGAGGATCACGAGGTCGGCGTCCTGCACCGCTTCCGCATTGCTTGCCAGCACGCGATCGACGATGCCGAGTTCGGCGACACGCGCACGGGTTTTCTCCGAGCGCGCGGTGGTGACGATTTCGCCGGCGAGCCCGTGGGCCCGCGCGGCGCGCGCGATCGAGCCGCCGATCAGGCCGAAGCCGATCAGGGCGACGCGTCGGAAAATCGGCGCCGTGCTCACGTGCCCGCCATGAAGTCGCGCAGCCCGTCGACGACGAGACGATTGGCTTCTTCGGTGCCGATCGTCATGCGCAGCGAATGCGGCAGGCCGTAATTGTTGAGCGCGCGCAGCACCAGCCCGCGTTTGGTGAGGAACGCGTCGGCATCGGCCGAGGTCCTGCCTTTCTCCTGCGGAAAATGGATCAGCACGAAGTTCGCCACGCTCGGCGTGACCTCGAGCCCGAGCTTGCCGATCTCCTCGGTCAGCCAGTTGCGCCATGTCTCGGTGAACGCTTTCGACATCTGGACATGCGCGGTGTCCTCGATCGCGGCCACCGCCGCCAGCATCGCCGGCGCCGAGACGTTGAAGGGCCCGCGGATCCGGTTGACGGCATCGACGATATGCGCCGGGCCGAACATCCAGCCGATCCGCAGCGCCGCAAGGCCGTGAATCTTGGAGAACGTGTGCGTCATCACGGTGTTCTCGGTGGTCGCCACCAGTTCGAGCCCGAGTTCGTAATCGTTGCGCGACACGTAGTCGGAATAGGCCGCGTCCAGCACCAGCAGCACATGCGGCGGCAGACCGGTGCGCAGCCGCTTGACCTCGTCGAACGGGATGTATGTGCCGGTCGGGTTGTTCGGGTTGGCCAGCCATACCAGTTTTGTGCGCGGCGTGACGCGCGCGAGGATCGCATCGACGTCGGCGGTGAAGTTGCTCTCGGGCGCGACGACGTTCCTGGCGCCGCACGCCATGGTGGCGATCGGGTAAACCAGAAAGCCGTGGGCGGTGGAGATGGCCTCGTCGCCGTGGCTCAGATAGGTGTGCGCCAGCAGATTGAGGATTTCGTCCGAGCCGGCGCCGCAGATGATGCGGTTGGGATCGAGCCCGTAGGCGCGGCCGATCGCCTCGCGCAGCACTTTTGAAGTTCCTTCCGGATAGTCTTCCAGATGCGCGGCCGCCTGCGTGTAGACTTCCTTTGCCTTCGGCGACGGCCCGAACGGGGTCTCGTTGGCGGACAGCTTGAACACCTTGCGGCCCGGCTCCGGCACCGGCGTCTTGCCGGGCGTGTAGGGCGCAATATCGAGAATGCCGGGATTCGGCACGGGGCGGGACATCTTCAACTCCGGAAATATCGGACGGGCTCAAGCCTTGGTTTATGCCTTGGCCGACCCGTTAGGGGGCACCGTATAGCGCGTTGCGTGGCCGCCGACGAGGGCCGAGGAGCGCACCGATGCGCCGGCCTCGATCAGGGCGGCCTTGATCTTCTCGGTGCCGGCGTCCGATACCAATAGCGCCGCGCCGTCGAAGGCGGTGTCGGGCACGGCGACGATCTCGGCCAGCGGCGCCAGCGCGCGGGCCGTATCGGCGTTCCAGCCGGAGACGCGGACGCTCCAGGTCGCGACTTCGGTCACCATGGCATCATCCGCGACCCGCGAGATCACGAACACGGGAAGTGCTGCCGGATGATCGGCGCGTTCGAGGAACGGCAGCCTTGCGATGATCTTCGGCGCGCCTTCCGCCTCGAGCAGATTCCACCACGGCGCGCGGCTGGAGATCGCCGAGACCAGCGCCAGGTCGCCCTTCGATTTCGCCACCGCCTCGACCGCCGCCTGCGCGCTGAAATGCGCCACGTAAGGCACGACGAAGCCGAAGTGAAACCGCGCCGAATCCCGCATCGCGGGTTCGCTGACGGAGACATCCGCATGCACCGCGAACGGCGCCTGCACATAGGTGAAGGTCGAGATGATGACGCGCCAGATGCTCTCGATGGTGTCGAGCGGCAGGATGCCGCGATGGCGACGCACGAGCTCGCGCATCATGCTGGCTTCGCGCGCGGGCCGGAACGCGGAGCCGACTTCCTGGGTCTGCTTCACCTGGATCAGCCGGTCGATGATGTCGCCGCGCGCCATCAGCAGGCGATGCACCTGCTCATCGATCGCATCGATCTCCTTGCGCAGTTCCTGCAGTGAGGGCGGAGCCGGGGGTTTTGACATTTCACGTAACCTGAGAGGACTTGACCCCATCCTGGGGAGCGGCGCTCGCGCCGCATCTCGAAGGACGTAGCTCGTTGTCCCTCATGGTTCGAGACGGCGCAAGGGCGCCCCCTCACCACGAGGGCTTCTGCCATATGGGTTAACCATGGGCCCGCCTTGACGAAAAGCCCGCTTGGGACTAGTTTTACGCCACTCCGTGGTCATTTGAGCCGGCCGGCTTGCAGCCACGTTAAACAACTCGCTAAACAGGCCGGGGACAGAAGTGATCCCGGTCGAACCTTATGTTCAGGCCGGGTTTTTTATGGCCTGATTTCTGTCTGGAGCCTCCGCGAGGAGGTCTGTGCCGAGATGACAAATGTGCATCCGATACCCAGCCCGTCGATCCACACCGAGGATCGCGCCCATGAGGCCGATCATCCGACGTCGCTGGTAGCGAAGTTCGGTATCGAGCAGCCGCTCAAGCTCGATTGCGGCGTCGACCTGGCGCCGTTCCAGATCGGCTATCAGACCTATGGCGAACTGAATGCGGACCGTTCCAACGCCATTCTGGTCTGCCATGCGCTGACCGGAGATCAGCATGTCAACAATGTGCACCCGATCACCGGCAAGCAAGGCTGGTGGGAGACCATGGTCGGGCCTGGCCGGCCGCTTGACACCAACCGCTACTTCATCATTTGCAGCAACGTGATCGGCGGCTGTATGGGCTCGACCGGGCCGGCATCGACCAATCCCGCCACCGGAAAGCTGTGGGGGCTCGATTTCCCCGTCATCACCATTCCCGACATGGTGCGTGCGCAAACCATGCTGATCGACCGGCTGGAAATCGAGACGCTGTTCTGCGTCGTCGGCGGTTCGATGGGCGGCATGCAGGCGCTGCAATGGACCGCGGCCTACCCTGCGCGCGTGTTCTCCACGCTGGCGATCGCCTGCTCCACGCGGCATTCGGCGCAGAACATCGCGTTCCACGAACTCGGCCGTCAGGCCGTGATGGCCGATCCCGACTGGCGCGGCGGCCGCTATTTCGACGATGGCACCCATCCGCATCGCGGCCTTGGCGTGGCGCGGATGGCCGCGCATATCACATATCTCTCCGACGCCGCGCTGCATCGCAAGTTCGGGCGGCGGATGCAGGATCGCGATCTGCCGACATTCTCGTTCGACGCGGATTTCCAGGTCGAAAGCTATCTGCGCTACCAAGGCTCGTCCTTTGTCGAGCGCTTCGACGCCAACAGCTATCTCTACCTGACGCGCGCGATGGACTATTTCGATATCGCCGCCGACCATGGTGGCGTGCTGGCGAAGGCGTTCACCGGCATCAAGACGCGGTTCTGCGTGGTGTCGTTCACGTCAGACTGGCTGTTCCCGACCTCGGAATCGCGGGCGCTGGTGCATGCGCTCAACGCTTCCAGCGCGCGGGTTTCGTTTGCCGAGATCGAAACCGATCGAGGCCACGACGCCTTCCTGCTCGACGTGCCGGAGTTCTTCGACATCTCCCGTGCCTTCCTGCAATCCGCAGGCAAGGCGCGCGGATTGGGTTAGGCGGCTGACATGGCGCTTCAGGAACAGGTACTGCCGCTCGGCGGCATCGCGCCGGATCGCACCGGGAAATATCGCAGCGATCATCTGCTGGTCGCGGAAATGATCGCGCCCGGCTCGAAGGTGCTCGACGTCGGCTGCGGCGACGGCGAGTTGCTGCAGCTGCTGGAGAGCCGCGGCATAGACGGCCGCGGCATCGAGCTGTCGCGCGAGGGCGTCAACCGCTGTGTCGCCAAGGGGCTGGCGGTGGTGCAGGGCGACGCCGACACCGACCTCGTCAATTATCCCGACGATGCCTTCGATTACGTGATCCTGTCGCAGACGCTGCAGGCAACGCGACAGCCGAAGGCGGTGCTGGAAAACCTGCTGCGCATCGGCCAGCGCGCCATCGTCTCGTTCCCGAATTTCGGCTTCTGGAGGATGCGGCTGCAGCTATTGGTCGGCGGGCACATGCCGCGCACGGAAAACCTCCCCGCCACCTGGTACGACACGCCGAACATCCACTTCTGCACCATCAAGGATTTCGTGCAGCTCTGCGACGAGATCAACGTCAAGATGGAGCGCGCGGTCGCGCTCGATCTCTACGGCCGGCCGCTGCGGCTCAGCATGCCCTGGTGGTTCTGGAACATGTTCGGCGAGCAGGGCGTGTTTCTGCTCAGCCGCGGCAAGGCGGGGAAATAGCTACCGCCGTCATTCCGGGGCGACGCGCAGCGGAGAACGAGATTCCCGGGTGCGCAGCGCGCACTTGGGGTTTGGTCCTTCGGACCATCCCGGAATGACAATCACACCGTCGACCTCGGATCCCGCACCGGCCACCGGCCGGCTTCGACGAGCGCGATGAATCGCTCGACCATCTCAATGAACAACGACGGCTCTTCGAGATTGAGCACATGGCCTGACTTCGGAAAGAACGCCAGCCCCGCCGCCGGCAGATGCTGCTTCAGGAACAGGCTCGGCTCGATGCAATCGTCGTCCTCGTCGCCGCACAGGATCAGCGCAGGGGTCGGCACTTTCCGGATCGCATCGGCCAGGGTGTAGATCGAGGGCCTCGCGCCTTGAAAGCTTCGCTTGGTGTTGGCCGAGCCCTTCGCATCATGCCGCGCCAGCGCCGCATAGAAATCGGCGTGACCGCGCGGGTCCTTCAGCAGGAACGGAATCCGGCTCGGCGCCTCGCGCGTGGCTTTCGCCACTTCCACCGAACCGATTGATTCATATTGTTCGGCGTCTGCCCGGCACTGCGCGCGGAAGGCGTCGAGATTTTCGATGCTCGAGCCAGCGCCAACGGCGGCGAGCGTCATCGACAGCGCCCGCTCCGGAGCGTTGATGCCGACCTGCAGCGACGAGTACGATCCCATCGACAGGCCGACGAAATGCGCGCATGCGATGCCGAGGTGATCCAGCACCGCCAGCGCATCGGTATAGAAGTGCTTGTAGGTGTAGACATCGGCCGAGGGCGGCACGTCGGAGGGTGTGTAACCGCGCGCCGAATAGGCGATGCAGCGATGGCCGCGCGAGAAGTAGCGCATCTGCGGTTCCCAGTTGGTGTGGTCGGCCGCGAACTCGTGCAGGAAGATGATCGGCGTTCCGCTTCCGGCCTCTTCGAAGTGCAGCCGGACGTTATCCTTGGCGACGGCGTAGGGCATTTTCGATTCCTCTCCATTTTCTTGCTTTTACGTAACATCGTTGCGCGTTCACCCAACAAAAATTGCAGTTAATTTTCCCGGCTGCAATGCGGCAGGCCGGATTCTTTTTCGTCATTAAATCTGCGCGGAATCACCCAGAAATCGTTTCCGCAGCGCCACATGAAATCTTCCTCTGGTCACACCGCCAACCGCAAAAGGCCGCCGCGTTCGTTCGGGGACGAACGCAAATTGGAATGGGGGGTACAGAGGATCAAGCATGCATCAATTGTCTACGTTGCGCCGGTCGTTTCGTTTTATCGCGATGGCACTGTGTTCGGCCTCCATCGTCGTATCCGTGACGCCGGCGTCGGCACGGCCTCAACACGGCGCAGGGCGGCACGCGCGCGCCTATCACGCGGGCCATCATGCCAAGCATCATTATGCGCATCGCAAATATCGACATGCAGCCAGGATGTCGCGCTGGGAGCGTGGCGTCGCGCGGATGCAGGCTGGCGGCTTTGCCAGCACCAACGCAAGCTTTTCTCCGAACGCTGGCGCCGATCCGAATGCAACCCTGACGCCGCCCGGCGGCGCGATGGCGTCGGCCGGTTTCGGATCGTCCTCCAACGTGGTCGCTGAAGCGCGCCGCCATCTCGGCGGCAACCCCACCGGACGCGGCCGCCTGTGGTGCGCGCGGTTCATGAACATGGTCCTGCAGCATTCCGGCCATCGCGGCACCGGCTCGGACATGGCGAGTTCGTTCGCGAAATACGGCCAGCGCGTTGCCGGGCCGCAGGTCGGCGCGATCGCGGTCATGACGCGCGGCCGCCGCGGCGGTCATGTCGGCATCATCACGGGCATGGATGCCAAGGGAAACCCGATCATGATCTCGGGCAATAACGGCAACCGGGTTCGCGAGGCGCCGGTCTCGCGCGGGCGCATCTACGCCTACGTCATGCCGACGAACTAGCTCTCCGCACGGCCGCCTCTCCGTTCTCGCGCGGGAGAGGCGGTAAAGTGCCTGCCAGGGCAAGGTGGCGCATGCCTTGAAGTTCGTTACGATCAGCGGTAACGGTCCGGAAGGGATTTTGCCGTGGTCCAGCGGACTTGCAAGGGAGTGAGCACATCATGAAACGCCGTACGTTCCTCAAGGGCGGCGCCGTGGCCGGCGCGACGACGCTGGTTGCGGCACCTGCGATCGCGCAAGGCTCGCCCGATATCAAATGGCGCCTGACCTCGAGCTTTCCGAAAT
>DAIMKE010000272.1:0-7272 GCA_036721875.1 Bradyrhizobium sp.
GCGGTGCTCGCCAAGGAACAAAACCGGCTCGCCGCCTATGTGGGAGCCGCCAAAGCCGCTGCCAAGGCCGGCAGCGCTGACAAGGCGAAGCGGTATACCGCGAAAGTGATTTCGCTCACCAGGGATGCCGATTCACAACGGCCGGAAGTCATGGCGCTGCGCACCACCAAGACCGCCTCCACGGCGCCGGCGCGGTAAGTTCTCCAACGCGAAGAAGGTTGGGTGGCCGGAGCAGTCCGGCCACCCGTTATTTCACCCAGAGCCGCAGCGGCACGTCGCGGCGGTCGCGGCAACTCATGGTGCCGACATAGGCGTCGGATTTGGTGGCGCTGTAGGTACACGGGTTGCCCTCGATGGTGAGGGCAGCCTTTATGCGCGAGGCGCCGATCATCTGGAGCCGGATATCGCCGCTGCGCTTTTCGGGCTCGTCTGTCGTGCAGATGCCGGTGTGCTTCAGCGTGATCGGCCCGGCGAATTCCTGCCTGCCACCGGCGGCGGCGAGGCTTGCGGTCAGCTCCCATTCGCCGAGAATGCCGGCCTGTCCGATGAGCTCGAGCGCGGATACCGAAGACGGCGCGGCAAAGGCCAGGCCGGAGATCGCCGCGGAAGCAAGCCACAGAAATCGCATCGAGGCCTCCAGGATGCATTTTCCAGCTTGGCGGCGAGGTTGCTCCCTCGGGTGTCAGAATGCAACAGCCTCCGCGGCCGAGCGGCTGTGCTTTCTCGCCGCTCACAGCATCACGCGCCGCCCCTCTTCGGCGGCCCAGTAGCCGGCGTAGTTGACCTTGATCGTCTCGAAGGCCAGGGCGAGATCCGACAGCGGCTGCCGCCCCGTGACCACGCATTCCATGAAATCCTGGATTTCCTGCAGATAGCCGCGCGTCCATTCCTCCTCGAGGCAGACGTACTGCCAGCCGGTCTTGCGATCGACTTTCTCGGTGATGTAGACGCTCGCGAGCTTCTCCTCGCTGGTCTGGTAGCTCATCATGTGGGTGTTCGGCGTGATGTTGGCGAACAGGGCGCCGCCGCTGGTATAGGTTTCGATCAGGTTGCGCACACCGCCGACGATCATGTCGCCGGAAAATACCGTGGCCTTGGTGCCGTCGGAAAAGGTGACGGTCAGCGTGCCCCAGTCCTCGACATCGACCGGACTGGCCTTCAGAACGGTGCGCTCGTCGGCGCGCAGACATGCCGTCACATTGCCGACGTCGCAGGTCACGCTGGCAACGCCGATGGTTTCGCCGCGGGCTCTGGCCTCGACCTGCTTCAGATAAAGCACCGCGGAAAGCGGATGGCAGCCCATCCGGATCAGCGAGCCGCCGCCGGTCATGGCCCATTGCGCCGCATGCGCGGCATGCGAGCCGCTGTGGCTCTCCTCGCCCTTCATGAAAAGGATCTTGTCCCTGGTGGCTTTCAGGATCTCCGCGGTCTTGGTCACCGCCGGCGCATAGATCCAGTCTTCCGCGTACATGAAGAGCTTGCCGGTCTTGCCAATTGCCGTGCGGATACCCTCCATTTCCTCCAGCACGCGCTGGTACATCAATGCCTTCGGCACATGCGTGCCGATCGGCGCCTGGTCGCCGTCCCGCCCGAAATAGCCGGCGAACGGCTTTTCGCAGATGACATGTTTGCCGGCCTGCATCGCCTCGACGATCATCGTGCCGTGCAGATTGGGCGGCGTGCAGATGTCGACGACGTCGATTTCGCCATCGGCGATCAGGTCGCGAAAGCTGCGGTATGCGGTTGGAATCTTGTGCCGGCTCGCAAAATCGACCACGTGGTCGCCGCGCGCCGCAACGGCCGTGACCTCGACATCGACGCCGTAGACGCGCCGGTAGGCATACATGTGCAGCTCGGCCACGAAGCCGCAGCCGGCCAGGCCGACCCTGATTTTTTTCATGTTCGAACGCCTCCGGTTGTCGCGATCAGGATCGCATTATACCGGAGAGGCGGCATCCCGCATGAGCCGACGGGCGGCGTTTGCCCCGACGGCGGCGAACATATCCGCCGTCGAGGGCTCAATGGACCTGGGTCCTTAACATCCGATCAAGGGGGGGCCCGCCGCCGAGCGGGTTTCTACGAAGCGCTGCCGAAGCATGCGCCGGTCAAAACGAAACGCGGCCGCGCGGGTCTACTCCTCCGACGGGCCGCCGAGGCTGCGACGAAGCCGCTGCGTTTCGTGCCACGTCTCGCGAGCCCCCTTGCCGACACGGGCAAGCTTGTTCGCCATATGGATAATGATGAGTGTGATCATGGTTACCGCCAAGAGCTGGAGAGCAGGCGGCTGATCTGACGCTCTCCGTCATCCGAGAGCTTCTGCAGCCCGTGGGTAGCAATATACTGTTCGACAACGCGATCGGCCCGCCGCTGACGGGATTCGATCTGAGCACGCAACAATCGGGAAAAAAACGAGGACTTTTTGGTCGGGGCAGAAAGCCAGGCCCCAGTGGTAAGTGCGTTCGCCATAGGATGGCTCCTTTGCGGAGTTGTCCTTGGAGCGAATCCTTCCTGAACTCAGAAATAGGTATCGGCAGGCACTAATGCGAGGTCAAATAGCGCGCACCCTGCATGAATTTCTGCCGCATCGGCAGAATGTCGCAGTCATCACGTCCGGTTGATCTCATCCGCGACGGCGGTCAGGCGAGCGCTTGCCGCGCGAGCCGGTATTCCTGACCGCATCTGCCAGCATGGCGTAAAGCTGGTGCTTGGTGAATTCCGTGGGCTGACTCGTGCGTTGCTTGCCGGCCGGCTTGCGCGGCGACACCACCCTGTCCACCGGGCGTGCGCAAGCTGCCATCGATGCCGGAGTTCGCGTTGCCTGAGTTCTCGTTGCCTGAGTTTGCGCTGACTGAGCCAGCGTTGCCTGTGCTCGCTTCGGTACCGACACGATCCTGGGGCTTGCGGTTGGCGGCTTGCGACCGCGCTTCTGGCCCATGCGCTTCAACTTGGCGCTCACAGCGTTGCGGCTTAAGCCAAGTCGATTGGCGATCTGGCCAGCGCTGTGACCATCGGACCAGAGTTTCTTGAGCAGCGCTACGTCGTTCGCATCCCAACTCATGAGATGCTTATACACCGATTGCGTGTTGTGCGCTAGTCGTTGCTCACGTTGTCAATCAGAACCGTTAGTTGCTCGAGCGTCGCGAGCTTGACGCCGCAACAGTCAGGGCGATGGCCGCGGGATCGCAGCACAGCACCATCAGGAGCATCAGCCATCGCACCGCGTCTTCGGGGGCGGTACCGGCCATCATCGCCAGATACTGGATCGGGCCCGTGGAGGCTTCGATGCGGGCACGCTCGCCGGTCAGCGCAGCGCGTTCGGCCTGTAGTGCGACCAGGGTTGCGGTTGCGGACTGGCGCTGGCTGTCCAGTCCATCGCGGGCCACGCGCTGCTGCGAGGCGATGTCGAGGGCCCGGGTCACCCGGCCGCGCTTTGTCGACTCGTCCACGGCACGGTCGATCTGCGCAATGCGACCGTCCAGGTCGGACACAACAGCCGTTTGTGCCTTGACGCGGGCGTCGAGCGCTTCAATGCGCTCGGTAACGCTGGAACGCGATGAGGCCGCGACGCTGACATGCGCTTCGACCAGTTTGCCGAACACGCCGACGGCGTTGATGAGCGCAAGGCCGGCTACGAGCGTGACCATGACGAAGCGCATGCTCCACCCGACGCGGCGCCAGTGCGCGGCCAGCCATCCGGCGATCACGAGCTTGCCGGCCTCCATCGTGGCGGCGAACACCATGACGGCAACCGGCGCTCCGGGAAATATTTCGGCCATGCCGGTGACCGAAAAATATGCCGCAACTGTCGCCAGTGCGAGCGCCGCGAGAAGGGCAAAGGCGCGGCTGGTGCGTTCGCGTGCGACGGGAATCGCTGCAGCCATGACGACGGGCGCGGCAGAAACTGTCGGCGGCGCGTCGGGCAATTGCTGCGCCTCGTTCGGCGCCGCTTGGTCGTTCGGCGCCACTAGCCTGTCGTCCGGTGTCTCCGGTTGGTCTTCGGCTTTGGATGCCTTGGCTGCCCTGGTACGTTTGGGCGCCGAAGATTTTGCTGCTGCGGGCTTTGCCGCCGAAGCGGCGCGGTTGCGCTTCGCTGCAGGTGCCTTGGCCAATGGTTCCACGCCGATGATGCCTTCAGCGATCGGCATAACCAGTCTGGGGGTGCGAGGTGTGGCATGGGCCAGGGCTTCGAGCTGATGCCTCATGCGCAAAGTATCGCTGTCACTCTCCGTCAGTTCGGTCGCGGAGATCGCTTGCGTGGTTGCGCGGCCCGTCATCTAGCCCCCCGCCCGGTCGCGGCGATAGCCAGCTTCTCTTCGGCGAAGAACTGGAGTGCGCCGTAGCCTTCCGTGTCGACGGCATATCTGAAGCTTCCGTCCACGGTCGGAAACACGGCGACAACCGTACCCGATTCGTGACCGTTCGCGACGTTTTCGACTTGCTCGCCAATTGCAAACTTCGACATCGAAAACTCCTTATAGATTCGTTTATGCAATTATATCTCCACAGCGCGGCAGCCGCTTCTTAACGATGCGCCTTCTGTAATTTCGACCACGGTTGTTGCCCGAATGTCTCATCCCTGCTCTTGAAGGGAACCGGCGTGGTCACGAAACCGGCAGCCGGATCAATGCGTGCGCAGCTACCCACGATTGAATTGCCTTGATGACAAACTGGGCATGCAGCGATAGGCTGTAGGCAATCCAAAAAAATACATGGGAGGAGTGGGATGGCAGACGCAGCGGTCGCAGCATCTTCTTCGAAGGCAACCGGCGGCAGTACGACGCAACAGGTCGACGTCGCGGTGGTGGGGGCCGGCTTTGCCGGACTGTACCTGCTGCATCGGTTGCGCAAGGCGGGCTTCAACGCGATCGTGCTGGAAGAGGCCGGCGATGTCGGTGGCACCTGGTACTGGAACCGCTATCCCGGCGCGCGCTGCGACATTCAAACCATCGACTACAGCTACACCTTCGATCCGGAGCTGGAGACCGCGTGGAAATGGTCGGAGAAATACGCCACCCAGCCGGAAATCCTGCGTTACCTCGGCTTCGTGACCGAACGCTATGATCTGAGGCGCGACATCCGCTTCCACACCAAGGTGACAGAGGCGAACTGGGATCAGGCCACGGAGCGCTGGCTGCTCAAGACCGACAGCGGCGCAACGATTTCCTGCCGCTATTACATCATGGCCACCGGCTGCCTCTCCGCGCCGAAGCCGCCGGAGATCGATGGCGTCAAGGACTTCAAGGGCGAGGTCTATTTCACCGGCCGCTGGCCGCATGACGAGGTCAAGCTCGCCGGCAAGCGCGTCGCCGTCATCGGCACCGGCTCATCGGGCATCCAGGCTATACCGTTGATCGCGGAGCAGGCGGCGCAACTGACGGTCTTCCAGCGCACGCCGAATTTTGCCTTGCCCGCGCACAATGGTCCCGCGCCGGCGGATCGCGCTGCCCTGCTGGAAGGCGACCGCGCGACGTACCGCGAGCAGGCCCGCTGGTCGATGGCGGGCGTGCCGTGGCCGCAGCAAACCGCGGTGAGCTGGCAGTTGAGCGATGCCGAGCGCCGCGAGCGGTTCGAGCAGGCGTGGGCCGCCGGCGATCTCGTCTATATCCTGACCCAGCTCTGGGCCGACCAGGGCGTCGATGTCGACGGCAATGCGCTCGTTTGCGAACTGGTGCGCGAGAAGATCCGCGACATCGTGAAGGATCCCGAGACGGCGGCGGCGCTGAGCCCCTTCGATCATCCGTTCGGCGCCAAGCGTCCCTGTCTCGATACCAATTATTACGCCACCTATAATCGGCCCAACGTCACGCTGGTTAACCTGCGGCAAGAGCCGATCAAGGAGATCACGGCGACCGGCATCGCCACCGACAAGCGCACGTTCGACATCGATGTGATCGTGTTCGCCACCGGCTTCGATGCCATGACCGGCGCAATCATGGCCGTGCATCCGATCACCGGCCGCAACGGCAAATCGCTATCCGACGTCTGGGCCAACGGGCCGCAGACCTATCTCGGTCTCACCGTGGCAGATTTCCCGAACCTCTTCATGATCACCGGGCCCGGCAGCCCGTCCGTGCTGTCGAACATGGCGGTGTCGATCGAACAGCACGCCGATTGGGTCGTCGACCGGTTGATTGCAATGCGCGACGCCGGCTTCACGACGATCGAGGCCACTGAAACGGCGCAGGATGGCTGGGCGCAGCACATGGCCGACTGCGCGTCGTTGACGCTGCACCGGCTGGCGAACACCTGGTACACGGGCGCCAATGTTCCCGGCAAGGCGTGGGGCGTGATGCCCTATTGCGGCGGCGTCGGTCCCTACCGCAGCATCTGCAACGAGGTTGCCAGCCGCGGCATGCTCGGGTTCAGGCTCACCGGGGCCGATGGTGCCGAGCAATGCAACGACGGCGAGATCGTCCGCCTGCAGCCGGACGTGCGGCTGGTGCTCGGCATGCTGGCGGAGATGAACCTGCCGGCGATCGAGTCGCTCGGCGCGCAGGGATCGCGCGACTTTGTCAATGAGTTCAACAAAGGCCGCCCGGCGGGACGGCCGGTCGGCGAGGTCGGCGACGGCATGCTGCAGGGCGCCGATGGCCCGCTGCCTTATCGCCTTTATCGGCCGGCGACGCCGGGACCGCATCCGATCGTGGTCTATTTCCATGGCGGCGGCTGGGTGTTCGGTGACCAGCAATCCGACGATCCGTTCTGCCGCGACATGTGCCGACGCACCGGGATGATCTTCGTCAGTGTCGGTTACCGGCATGCGCCCGAACACCGCTTCCCGGCGGCCGCAGAAGACGGCTACGCTGCGACGCGCTGGGTTGCCGAGCACGCCGCCGAACTTGGCGGAAAACCAGGTCGTGGTTGCCGGCTGGAGCGCCGGCGGCAATGTCGCGGCCGTCACCTGCCAACTGGCGGCTGAACGCGGCGGTCCGCAGATCGCAGGCCAGCTCCTGATATGCCCGGTCACCGACAGTTCGTTCGACCGCCCGTCCTATACCGACAATGCGGCGGGTTATTTCCTGACGCGCGCGCTGATGTACTGGTTCTGGGACATCTATTGTTCGCCCGCGGACCGCGCCGATCCGCGCGTCTCGCCGCTGCGCGGCAAACTCGAGAATCTGCCACAGGCGCTCGTCGTCACCTGCGAGTTCGATCCGCTGCGCGACGAGGGTGTCGCTTACGCGGAAGCGCTCGCTGCCGCAGGCGTTCCGGTCGAGCAGATCAAGGCCCGCGGCCACATCCATTCGTCGCTGATGATGGTCGATGTGGTGA
>DAIMKE010000273.1:0-7264 GCA_036721875.1 Bradyrhizobium sp.
CTATTGGCGCCGTCGTTGGTTTCGCTGATGGCGTCGTAGCCGTAGCCGCGGCCGAAGCGATAGGTGTCCGAGCCTGCTCCACCGACGAGATAGTCGTTTCCGGCAGCCCCATCAAAATATTCGTCTTTTGTCGACCCCTCCATATAGTCGCCGAATTGCGTGCCGATGAAGCCTTCGACGTCGTGATAACGCGCAGCGACTCCGTTGAAGGAGGCATATTGACCTTCGGTCAGCGTCAGCGAGGTTGAGGCGGAGCTGGCATCGACAATGTCGAACCCTCCATCGCCATGCAGCTGGTCATAGCCGCCCGAAATGTAAATAACGTCGTTGCCTTCCTGACCATAGACGTTGTTGCTTTCAGTACTTCCCGTTAACTCGTCGGCAAATCGCGATCCAATCAAACCCTCGAAGCCAATTAGCACATCGCCGGTCGCGTCGCCGCCCAGTGTCATTCCCGTTGTCAGGTCGACCACCACGCCTTCATCGGATCGTTGATAGGAAACGAGATCGATCCCGGCGCCGCCATTGATCGTGTCTGCTCCCAATCCACCGTCGATCGTATCGGCACCGTCTCGGCCGTCTATGCTGTCGTTACCATCAAGCCCGCGCAGCAGATTGGCGTTCGCATCCCCGAACAGTTGATCCGAATGCTGTGACCCCTTAATTCCTTCAATCGCCACCCAGCCGTCACCATATGTGACCGCGGTGTAACCCCCGCCTGAGTTCGAAGTCATGTCCACACTGACGCCAGATAAGAATCGCTCAAAGGAGACGACGTCGACACCTTCGCCACCGCTCACATAATCGAATTCATAACCACCATCTTGGTCGATGATCAGCTCGTCATCGCCAGCATCGCCGAACAATGCGTCATGCCCCGCGCCACCGATCAGCGTATCGCGACCGTTGCCACCGTAGGCGCCGCCAGGTGCCGGCCCGCCAATCCCGCCGGGCAAATAATCATGGTCTGCGCCCAAAGCGAGATAGTCGTCACCTTCGCCACCTGACAGAAGATCAGTGCCCGCGCCGCCGATCAGCACGTCGTTCTGAGCACCCCCGCTAAGGTCATCATTGCCTCCTCGGCCATCAATCCAATCAAAACCTGCGCTACCAACTAGAGTGTCGCCATATTCCGAACCAATTATAATATCGTCACCATCCCGGCCATCGACATAGTATGCTCCTTGATAGCGCAGATCGGTAAAGTCATTTCCCGCTCCAAAAACACTCGGGTGGTTGGGCGCGAACCCGATGTCCGCAAGGTTGTCTATACGAACGCTACGCCCGTCAGCGGCAGCCGAAGGTAGGACCGAAAACAACCCTTCACCAGCAAGTCCGCCTTTGATGGTAACTGTCGTTGGCCCACCGTCCCACCGAAAGTCCATGTCTTCGTAATTGAGATCAGCAACACCCTCTTGGTCGAAGCCGAAGCTGTCCAAGAAGCCCTTCAAGCCGCCAAAGAAGTCGCTGGCTTGAAAACGGTTAAGGCCCAATTCCTGGGCCCTGGCCCATGTAGCCAACCAACCCACTGAAACGGCAGAGCCGGGGTTCTCGGCAACGACGCGATTGATGAGTTCCCGGTTATCAGCGTATCTGGCATAATCCGCTGCTGCAACCATGTTACCAAACATTGAAGTAAGACTACTAGACGCCGAGCTATATATTGCTCGCTTCATAAAAATATCGCCACCAGATATACGGCTTGTCTTTATTGCTCTAGTGGCGCCTATGTCTGTGGCGAGTGACGCATCAGCACCACTATACAGACGAGTCCAGACGCTACCAAGACTTTCATCAAGATAGAGCGTTGAGCCCGTGTGGCCATATCGATGCGTAATAGACGTCACGTTTGACACTCGCGCAATATCTGAACCGCCGACGGCTTGCTCAATGACCGCGTTAATTGAGTCGCGTGCTGTCGTCGCCATGGCGGAAACAAGCTGTCGATTGCCATTGTTCGCCGAGACAATTGATCCCGTTTGCCAGTATCCCGAGGAAAGATTAAGAAAGGTCTCTGCGCTGGCGGTCGGTATTCGTGGTTTTTTTCGCCCAAAGAGCCGCCCTATCAGCGAACCCAACAGAAACCCGACTAGGGAACCGACAAAGGGCGCAAACACGTTCCCCAATGTCCCGAATGCACTGGCAATTGAAGCGCCGATGCTGCCGATCGTACCTGCCGCAGATGCTCCCGCACCGAAGGCCCAAGCTCCGGCAGCCGATCCGATGGACGAGAGAATAGCTCCTTCCGTATTAGTCGGGCTAAGTATCAAGGAACCTAGCTTTGCGCCAAGGAAGCTACCCACTGCCGATGGAAGGAGTCCGGGCGTCCAATTGGCGAGCTTAGCAGGATCTGCGGCTGTCCCGAACAAGCCAGATCCGTTTAAACCGTGAAAAAGGTTGCTGCCAATGTTCGCTGCCGCTTGACCCCCTTGAGCGAGCGAAACGGCGTTGTTTAGAACTTGGCCCAAGACCGACGATGCGCCGGTCTGTATAAGCTCGGCTCCAAAACCTGTCAGGCCGATTGCGTTTCCCAGCTCCAGCGCTAAGAACGACGAAAATGAGCCCACCGCAGCCGATCTGAAAGCTGACGCCAACTCGGGACCGAAATCGTCCAGAACGTTATTTCTAAGGTCAAATCTATTGCCATCAATTTCCAAAGAGTAATCTGCGCTGATCCCTCCCTGAGCTATTGCCTGGGATAAGTTCTGGCTAACCACATTTATCAGTGCTGACCCAAATATCTGCTGCAGGGGTTGGTCACGAAATAGATAGCCTGAGACGCTTGAACCGACGATGTTGATTACTGACGAGGCCCATTCAGGTGGCGCAGATCCCGCTGCTGCGATAGCCTTAAGCTCCTCGTAGGCAAACTCCTCCAGCGGGCTTAGTTCCGGGCCGCCTCGCCCACCATTACCCCGTGGTGGTGCGAGGTTTGGGGAAAGGTATGGCTCTCGACTGCCAGCGCGTGCCGGGTCGGGCGAGGTCGGGTTGATCGAGACTGTCCCTTCCATAAATCCAATTGAACCCGCACCGCTTGCCGGAATTGGCAGGCGCTTACCGTTTCGCGTTCGCAGAATGCTGTAGTGTAGATGTTCGCCCTCAGAGCCACCCGTATTTCCCATAACCCCAACTTGCTGTCCGGCAGCAACAGTCGAGCCTAGAGTCACGTTGAAACTGCTTAAGTGCGCATACAGCGAGTAGATGTGTTGGCCGCCAGCATCCTTACCATGGTAAATAATAACCAAGTTGCCAAAACTTGAGCCGCCGCCGGCCTTCCCCAAGGCTGGATTTGAACCAAGTGAACCGTTCACCCCTCGATAAACGACCGTCCCGGCCTGTGCCGCAACGACAGGAAGGTTACTTTGCCCAGCTCGCGGCGCGATATCAATGCCCCGATGCGGCTTGCCGCCTCGAAGCTTTCCAAAGGGACTGGAAATCTTTGTTTTAGCGGGATCCGTGGGCGAACGAAACGAACTCGGACGGGGAGCTACTGGATCGGACATATGCCTAACCTCCGCAAGGCTGGCTGGAAAGAGTCCAGCCGTGTGATTGCTCTCTTACAGAAACCATTCGACGTGCAGTGTTGCCGCCGCTCCAATTCACACCACTAAGGTTGGCACACTTGGAAGAGATCCACCCATCAAGTTTATGATCAGCTAGTTTTGACAGGTCAAAGTGCGCCACTCTCTGAATAAAACCCTCTTCAGTAACACGCCATACAAAGGTTCCATTTTGCTCCGGCGTACTATTGTTCTCCTCGGAGTTTAAAGTAATAAACAATTTGTTTTTCGGCTCAAAGTCGGGAATTCCAAAGACATGGATCATCTCGCCGTGAATAGTATCAATCGCTAAAACTCCACTATTTTCCACCCCCTGAAACGACCAGAATTGTATGTGGGGCACCGGCGATTGTAAGCGTTGGAAAACCGGGCAATCCGGCTCGGAACAGTCCTGGATGCCAATTCTTATTTCACCAAACCATGTCCTCAAAATAGACGGTCCGTTCATCCCGGTCGCCTCAATGCCATTCTGACCGAATGCTATAACAGAGCCCGAAATCGCGATGGTACCGGCGATAATACAGATAATCATACGTCGTGAATAAAACTTCATCTTTCTCTCCCCGCTTCATGCAAGCGCGTCGAGATCGGCGAAAGAAGATACCGAATGATTCGCCGCTTTCCGGTCATCACTTCAGCGGTTATCGCCATCCCTGGTGACAGATTGAGACCATTTCGCCTTGCTTTATCGACGTCCAAGCGCACGCGAGCGCTGTACACTAGGCCAAGCTTTTCATCCTCGACAGCGTCACGCGAGATGCTTTCCAGTAGGCCGGGCACGGTACCGTAGTCCGTAAACGGATATGCCTCGATCTTGAGGCGCACCGGTTGCCCCTCGCGCACGAACCCCGCTTCGCGATTTAATATCTTGGCCTCGACAAGGAGTTGGCTGTCGTCGGGCACGACCACCAGCAGCGTTTCCGCCGACTGCACCACTCCGCCCAGCGTATGCACCGAAAGCTGCTGCACCGTGCCACTCACCGGGCTGACCATTCGCATCAGGCGGTTGCGCAGGTCGGTCTTGGCGATTTCGTTGCGGCGAAGCTCGCTATTATCCTGTGCATCGGCCAATTCCTTGACCGTGCTGCGCGCGAGCTCGGAGCGAAGCTGGCCGAGCTGGGCATCGACGCCGGCAATCGACGCCCGGGCCTTCGCTGCGGCCGCGCGCTGCACATCAACATTACGCGTCCGCTCGATCTTCTGTTCCTGAAGCTCGTAGAGCCGCAGCCGCGGAAAATGCCCTTTGCGTACCAGCTCCTCGCGCGCCGCTATCTGCTGGTCGAACAGCGGCATCGTCTCGTTGATCTTGCGGATTTCGGCTTCGGCCGCCTGCACCTCCGCGACGTGCTCGGATCGCTGGCGGGTCAGGATCGCGCGTCGGGCTTCATATTCCTGAATCTGCGTGGCGACGAGATTGTGCTGAATGGAGGCGAGTTCACCGGGCGTGCCCTCCGGCGCGATGAACGCGCCATCGCCGCCGTTGAGGTAGGAAAGCAGCGCCCGACTCCGTGCCCGGTCGATCTTGGCGGCCATGAGCCCGGTACGTGCCTGTGCGTCATCCGCGCCGGCGGCGGTCGGATCGAGTTCGAGAAGAAGCTGGCCAGCACGGACATGCTGCCCGTCACGTACGTGGATTGCGCGCACGACACCCAGTTCGGTCGGCTGAATAATCTTTACCCGGTCAGCGGGGATGATGCGTCCTGGCGCGGTGACTACTACGTCCAGCTTACCGATAAACGCCCAGAGCAGGGCGACAGCGACGCCACCGATCAGCAACCACAAGCCGAAGCGAGCGAGCGGCGATGCGGGTGTTTCGATGATTTCGAGGGCGGCGGGCAAAAATTCCGTTTGCTCGCGGTGCCGCTTGTTTCTGGCCTGCTCGGCATCGATCGCCCAAGCGGACGTCAGCACCGACCAGTGACGGGCTACTCCTGCGACCATACTCAACGCCACCTATTGGTCGCGGCGCTATGTTCTGGTCTGCCGCCGATATAAATCCGCATAACGACCTTCCTTAGTCAAGAGCTCTTCATGGCTACCGATCTCGGTTATCTCGCCATTTTCAATAGTTACGATCCGGTCTGCGTCGCGCACGGCAGACAGCCGATGCGCCACGATGATCACCGTTCGGCCCTCCGCAATCCGCTTCAGGTTTGCCTGAATCACTTCCTCGGATTCCGCATCGAGCGCCGACGTGGCCTCGTCGAAGATGAGGATGCGCGGATCGTTCATTAGCGCTCGTGCGATGGCGATCCGCTGACGCTGTCCACCGGACAGATTGCGGCCACGCTCCTCGAGCACTGTATCGTAACCATACGGAAGCTGGAGGATGAATTCGTGTGCGCCGGCGAGTTCCGCAGCTTCGATGACGCGCTCCATGGATGCGATCGGATCGGCCAGCGCGATATTGTCGCGCACGGAACGATTCAGGAGTTCGTTTTCCTGCAGGACGACGCCAACCTGGCGCCGGAGCCATGTCGGGTCGACAAGCATGAGGTCGACGCCATCAACGAGGACCCGCCCTTGTGTCGGGACATGCAGGCGCTGAATTAGGCTGGTGAAGGTCGATTTACCGGAACCGGAAGGCCCGACCACGCCGATCATTTCACCAGGAGCGATATCGAGGTCGATCCCCTTCAAAACGTCGGGCTGGTCGACGAGATAGCGGAATCGCACGCGCTCAAACCGCACGCGCCCGCGAATTGTCGGAAGCGCCGCGCGGTTCGGATCGTGTTCCGGTTCAGGCTTGGCGTTGAGTACATCGCCGAGGCGTTCGATCGAGATCTTTACCTGCTGCACATCTTGAGCGAGCTGTGCGAGGCGAAGGATTGGCATGGCAACGCGGCCGGCGAGCATGTTGAATGCAACCAGGCCGCCTACCGTCAGGCTGCCGCCGATGACCTGCTTTGCGCCGATGTATAGGATCATCACCGTCGTGAGCTTGGAAATCAACTGCACAGCGCCTGAACCCCAAACGGCAAGCTTGGCTACCGAGAAGCCAGTGCCGACATATGCGGCGAGCTTGCGTTCCCAATCCGCGCGCATTCGAGGCTCGACCGACATGGACTTCAGCGTGCGGACCGCGCCCACGCTCTCGACCAAAAAAGCCTGGCTGTCTGCGCCGCGATTGAACTTTTCGTCCAGTCTGCGTCGGAGTGGGGGGACCACGACGAAGGTGATCAGCATGTAAAGTGGTAGCGATAATGCTACGATCAGTGTCAGGATCGGCGAGTAGAGGTACATCACGGCGAGGAACACCACCGTGAACAACAGGTCCAAGCCGACGCCGAGCGCAGGGCCGGTGAGAAATTCGCGAATCGTCTCCAATTCTCGGACGCGCGCGATCGTGTCGCCGACGCGGCGCGTCTCGAAATACCCAAGCGGCAAATTGAGCATATGGCGATATAACGACGCTCCCAACTCGGCATCGACGCGCGAAGTCGTATGGGAGAGGAGCCATTGCCGAGCACTGGTCAGTAGGGTTTCCCAGACGAATACGACCGTCAGCCCGACTGCAAGCACGTCGAGCGTGCTCAGGGTCCCGTTCACCAGTACTTTGTCGATGACGAGTTGAAAGAAGATCGGTGAGATCAGGGCCACAATCTGGATGACAAACGAAGCGACGAGCACCTGGATAAGGGGCCTGCGATACTTGACGAGAAATGGCATGAACCACGTCACGTCAAAATGTCGCTTTCCACCCG
>DAIMKE010000274.1:0-7260 GCA_036721875.1 Bradyrhizobium sp.
GGCGCCGTCCCCGAAGGCGAACGACATCGCCGGCCCCAGAACGCAGAACAGATACACCAGCGCGAGCAATCGCCCTGCCGTCGTTCTCCTGGTCCTGGTAAGCCTGCTCAGCATCGGTCGTTCGGAGTCCTTGCCGCCCAATGGGCTGACATTCGCAAACCTAGACGCAAAGCGCGCCCACGCCAAGTGTTTGCGATTTTTCCGAAAATGTTCCCTGCTTGGCGGGCAATTCCGATCGCACAGAGGGTGCTTTTCCTTAAGACCTTCTCGGTCGTCAAGGCCGGAGACCCGAAAGCAAATCGGTCCGCATTGCTTCGCGCCGAACGCCGCCAGGAAGACGCGGATTACTTGGACCGCCGACTTCCCGTCTGCTCTTGGCCCGGGCGGCCCCCACTATTGCTCGAGCTGCCGGTGCTCTGCGAATCCCGCGCCCCACCGGACCCCTGCGAGTCGCCGCTGGTGCTGCTGGATCCGGAGGCCGTCTCCGACGCGGCACCGGTGGAACTCGCCGCTCCTGTGCCAGGTGCTACTGCCGGCGCCGGATGCCGCTCCCGCAGCGCCGCCCGAACCGCCGCCGCCACCGCCCTGAGACATGGCCATCGTCGGCAAAGCAACGAAAAACGCAGCGGCAAAAATAGTCAGAGCTTTCCTGGACATCTCTTTCAGGGTTGACGGAGGCTATTCTAACTGAGAGACGTCGCGTCATTCCTCCCTAAACGCTTTGGCGAACTGATCGGCCATTGGCTTCAGCAAGTAGGAAAGTGCGGTTCTCGATGAAGTCTGGACGAAGGTTTCGACCGGCATCCCCGGAACGAGCCTGGCGTTCTTCAGCCTGCCCAGGCCGTCCCCCGTCGGAGCTACCTGAATCTTGAAGTAGGAGGTGCCTGTTTTCTCGTCGGTGATTTGATCCGCTCCGATTAGACTTACCCGGCCTTCGATTTCGGGCGTCGTGCGTTGGTTGAAGGCGGTGAAGCGCAGGATCGCTTTCTGCCCCAACGTGATTTGATCGACCTCCTTCGGTGCGATCTTCGCCTCCACAACCAGGTCATCCGACCGCGGCACGATCAGCATCATCTGCTCGCCCGGGCCGACCACGCCTCCTATCGTGTGCACAGACAGTTGCTGGATCACTCCATCGTGAGGGGAACGCACGTCGATGCGCGACAGTTGGTCCTGCGCTGCGACGCGCTTTTCGACTAGTTCCGCGACCTTACCCTGAATCTCCCGCAGCTCCTTTGCGACCTCGCTCCTCAAGTCCTGATCGATCTGAATCATCTGCAGCCGGGTCTCCGAAATCTTGCCCTTTGCCTGCGCAACGCTGGCGACCAGCTGGCCGTGCTCGCCCTGAATCCGAGCTGCGTCGCGCTCGAGCGCGGTCAAGCGCTGGATGGGTATGAGCTTCTTGTTCCAGAGATCGCGAACGCCCGCGAGCTCTCGCTCGATGAACTCCATCTCGCGCTTCTTGCCTTCGATCTGGCCGGACAGTCCCTCGATCTCCTCCCGAAACTGACCGGTCTTCTCGTCGAGCTGCGCCTTCTGACCGGACCGTGCGTTCCGTCTAAGTTCGAACAATCTCTTTTCGCCGTCGAGCACTTCGCTGATCTTGTCGCTGTTTGGATACTCTGCGAGAGCCCGGGACACTTTGACCTCGTCTGCGCCATCACGCTCCGCCATCAACCTTGCCATTCGGGCATAGAGCTCGATCAGGCTGCTGTCGATCACCGCCAAGTTCGCGCGCGTGACCGTTTCGTCGAAACGGATCAGAAGCTGCCCGGCACCGACTGCGTCACCGTCCCTGACCAGCAACTCGCCGATGACGCCGCCGCTCGGATGCTGCACCTTCTTCACGCTCGAGGCGACGACGAGGTTGCCGGCGGCAACCACCGCTCCGGACAGTTCCGTGGTGGCTGCCCAGCCTCCCAACCCTCCAACGAGCAGTATCGCCGCGCATATGGCCAGAAACAGGTGGCGCCGCACCGAACGGCCGATGTCCCATTGAGGCTCACTCATGAGGGCGCCCTTTGCGCTTCGGCCACGATGCGGAGCTGGCCGGCACCGCGATCCGGGCCGGGCCCTTGCGTTCTCGCCAGACGGGCCGTCCCGCCGTCCGGAACGCCGGCCGGCCTCAGCGCCTGCAGAACGTCGTCCTTGGGCCCAAAGGCCTTCAGCCGGCCTTCGGAGAGGACGAGCACATGATCCACGGCGGTGAGCACGCTTTGCCGATGCGCCACGATGACCACGACGGCGCCCCGGGCTCGCGCGCTCCGGATCGCATCCAAAAGCGCGGCTTCGCCGTGTGCATCCAGATTGGAATTGGGCTCATCCAGCACGATCAGGAACGGATTTCCGTAGAGGGCGCGGGCAAGTCCGATCCTCTGACGCTGGCCCGCGGAAAGCGCCGTACCGCCTTCTCCCAGGGCGGTGTCGTAGCCATGCGCGAAAGAACATATCAGGTCGTGAACGCCCGCGGCTTCCGCGGCTTCGATGACGGCGTCCGAACTCGCCTCGCCGGAAAAACGGGAAATATTTTGCGCTACGGTGCCCTGAAACAGTTCGACGTCCTGCGGCAGGTAGCCGACGTGCTTGCCGAGGCACTCGGCCGACCATTGGTCCAGGGAAGCGCCGTCGAGCTTCACCTTTCCCCGGGCGGGAGTCCAAACGCCGACGAGCGCTCTCGCGAGGCAGGATTTCCCCGAACCTGACGGACCTGCGATCGCAAGAACCGATCCGGCCGCCACGGCGAAATTTGCGTCGTGAACGAGGATGCGGTCGCCACCCGGAGCGACGACGGCTACGGCTTCGACCGTCAACGATTTCCGCGGAGGGTGCAGCGCGACGGAAGCGGTCTGTTGCGGCACGCGGGCGAGGCAGGTTCGCAGCCGGCTCCAGCTTTGGCGAGCGGCGACGAGACCTTTCCAGTTTCCGACGGCGATTTCGACGGGCGCAAGGGCGCGAGCCAGCAGGATCGAACTGGCGATCATGATGCCGCCTGTCGCTTCGCCCTGAATGACGAGGTAGGCTCCGATTCCGAGCACACCCGACTGTAGCGCAAGTCGTATGACCTTGGTCGCCGACCCGAACCCGCCCGTCACGTCGGCGATACGGCGTTGCGTGCTCACGTGCTCACGACTCGCGCGTTCCCAGACGCTCGCCACGTCGGACGTCATTCCCATGGCTCGCAGAACCTCCGCATTCTGCCGGCCCGCGTTGGCCCATCCGATCGACACGGTCGCCGCCCGAGCCGAGGCGCGCGTGGGTCCTCGCGTCAGGAGATCGGTCATCGCTGTGAGGCCGACGAGCACGAAAGCGCCGCCGAGCGCCGCCATGCCGATCCAAAAGTGAAAAGCGAAGCACAAAGCAATGTAGATCGGCACCCAAGGCAGATCGAACAGCGCCGCGGGGCCGGGGCTGGATAGAAATGCACGCACCTGGTCCAGATCCCTTAGCGGTTGCAGGCCGTCTCCAGACGTTCGCGCTAGCAGCGGCTCGGCGAGGACGGCTTCGAAGATCGGCCGGCGGAGTGAGCCGTCCAGCGCGATGGCGGCCCGCACCAGGAGGCGGCCGCGGATCAGATCGAAAAAGCCCTGAAAAGCGTATAGCGCCAGCACCAATGCGCCGAGTCCCACAAGGGTGGGAACGCTCCGGGACGGCAGGACCCGGTCATACACTTCCAACATGAACAGCGAACCGGTCAAGTACAGCATGCTGATGAGACCGCTGAGAAGCGCGATGCCTGCCACGGCGGGCCAAACGATGAACTTGACCCGTCGTCCCGACGGGCCGGCCTGGGTCGAGGGTGAGATCGCATTCATGAGATTCGCCTTAGGTGCGCTGGGGCGGGGAGTCGCGGAGCGCCGGAGCCCTCCGCGGATCTTGAGGGCCGTCCCGCCAGATCACGCCATGTGCCAATCCGGCTGTTGCTGCGTGCCTTGGAAGATCAGGTTGCTTCCCTCCGTGCTTATTTGCGGATCCGGCACGAAGGCTCCGCCTTCGACGGCGTTGAACATGAAGTCGTCCTGCGCCATCTGGCTCTTCCGGATGCCTTCGATGAAGATCGACCCGTCGCTCCAGCTCACCAATACGCCGCTGTGCCCGTCCCCATGACTGGAGATGGTATCGGCGACCTTCACTTCGTTCGGCATGATGTCGGTGAAGGCGATGTGATCGAATGCACCCGGGCCGGCATCGAATCCGCCGACGACCACGTCGTTACCGCTGCCGTGGGCGACGATGAACGCGTCGGCGCCGTCGCCGCCGTTCTGGACGTCGTTTCCGGCGCCGCCGTCGACCATGTCATGTCCGGCGCCGGCGCTCAGGTAGTCGTCTCCGTCCTCGCCCATCAGGCTGTCGCCCATCGCGCCGCCGTATAGTCTGTCGTTCCCCGTTCCGCCGCGAAGATCGTCCTGGCCGTCGTCGCCGCTCAGGAGATCGTTGCCCGCACCGCCGTCCAGATGGTCGTCTCCCATGCCCCCACCGAGGCGGTCGTCGCCGCCGAGACCGAAATAGTAGTCGTTCTCCGCCGTCGCTTGGAATGTGTCGTTCTGATTGTCGCTCCCGAACTTCACATTATATTCGTCGAACGAATCCTGGAATTGCGGTGAGCTCTGTCCCGAAATGGATGGCGCGGCCTCGTTGCCCTCGTCCTTGACGAAGTGCTCGGCCGAAACGCTGCGTGCATTGCCGGTGGTGGGATCGATCAAGTGCCGATCGTCGGTGAACATGAAGTCGTCCTGGGCGAGGTCCTTCTTTTGGACGCCCTCGAGCAAAACGGATCCGCTACCTCCTTCCGTGTTCCAACTGATCATCACGCCGTCGCGGGTATCCTGGAATCGCAGCTCTTCCGGCTGAATGTCCATGACCGCCAAATGATCGAACATGCCGGGACCGGCGCGGAAATCCTTGATGATGTCGTTGCCGCTGTCGGGCGAAATCATGAATGCGTCCGCGCCCAGGCCTCCGACGAGAACGTCGTTGCCGCGCCCTCCCTCGAGATCGCCGTGGCCGGCCCCTTCGTCGAGATAGTCGTTGCCATCTCCGCCCCTGAGGCCGTCGGCGCCGTCGCCTCCGGCCAGCCGGTCGTTGCCGGGGCCGCCGATCAAATGGTCATCGCCGATGCCGCCCAACAGCCGATCGTTGCCCTTGCCGCCGATCAGGTCGTCGCCCATTCCGGCGCCGGTTAGGACATCATTGCCGCCGCGGCCGAAAGCCATGTCCATTTTGGCGTCAGAACCTTCGTACCGGTTCGAGCGGTCGTTGCCGACGAAGAGCGCGTAATCGCCGAAGCTCCTTAAAGTGGTGCCGTCATCATCGCCGGAATCCCATCCGTGATGACGGCCTGATTTGTTGCTCATGAGTATCTCCATCAGTTGAAACTGCAAAGTCGCCCAAATTCCGAGCCGCATCCTTGCCGGTTTGCAAACGCCATCTTGCAGACGACGTTCCTTGGAATCAGCGCAACGCTTATTTTAATCGCGCTTCTTTCGCTTTTTGTTTGTCGCTACCTTTAAAAGACGCGCGGTCGTGCAGAACCGTTCGCAGTCCGGTGCGGTCTGCGTTCGCAAGCCTTGGCCCGTGAGGGGGCTTTCTACGTCCGCGGTAGAAAACTTCGCGGTGCGCGGCGGACTCCAACCCTCCATCGGCTAATCAATTCAGCGACAGTCTCCTTTTCAGGCTTCGGTCACGTGCATCGCGTGCTCCGCATCACTGTCCCGGTTCGCGACGAACGGAATTTCCTTCCTTGTATTTCGCTTGCGGAGCGATCGCCCGCGAGATCGCGAGTATCCCCTTCAATCCTTCTCCGAAGCGTTCGATGGTCGCGCGGTGGTCGCGCAATTCGCTGTAGGGAAGGTAGCGAAGGTTCAGTTCCGCGACTCGCGAGAACGCCGGGCGGGCGAATTGCGACCGCACTTCGTCTTCGCGGTCGTCGGGCGCGACGAGGAAAAAGTTGCGCGCCGCGGCGCCGTCGATGCCCAACGCGAGATCGAGCATCCGGACGATGCCGGAATGGATGCTGGTGGTGTGCTCGACCTCGAAAGCAGCGGCCAAGTCGCCGGCCTGATCTATCCAGAGCACGTCGATCAGCCTGATCGCGTCCGCGGCGCCGCTCGCGACCAGAGCGGCCGGCAGTTGTTGTAGGCATCCGTCCGCGAGCCGTCCATCCTTGTAGGATCTCGTGCCGTCGTTCGACGCGATCCAAACCCGGAATCCGAGCGCGCGTCCCAAGTCCCGCAACCAGCCCTGGATCTCGGTATGGGTGTGGTCCGCCTCGCGGGCGGCCGCGATGGCCTTCGAGGAAGCGGCCGACTCGGCGCGCACGTGTTCGAGGTCCGAGCGCCAGCGGTCGATCGAGCCGTCCACTTCGCGCTCGGGAAGCGGATAGCGCCCGGTACCAACATCGAACAGGAACGCCGTCACGGCCCCGAGGTCGTTCGAAAGCAGGCTGCGGTAGTTCGAATTCAGCGCCAGGATCCCGCGTCGCATCGCGAGATATTGCTCCCAGCGCCCCAACTTCACCTGCGATCCGGTCAGGGCGTTGTAGCCGCGTACGATGGCCGTATTGAACGGAGGAGCGATCGTCGGATGCAGAAAATACAGCAGGTTTGCGGCTGCGGGGCCGAGCCCCTTGATGCCTACCCGGTCGAGGACGTGGATCGCCTCCATCACGTGTTCCTCGGTATCGCAGCAGAGGCAGGTATCGAGAAAATTTCCGAACGCGACCTGGTTCTGACGGTTTTCGTAGATGTCGGGTATCCGCAGCTTCGGCTTCCACATGAATGCATGGTCGGCACCCTTGAAGACCTGGCGCTGCTCGGCGATCGAGTCGAGCACGGTCTCGAGGAAAGAGCCTCTATAGGCATTTCCGAACGTGTCGCCCTTGATCGCCTCGATGACCTCCTGAAGTCCGCGTCTAATCGAGCGGAAATTCTTTATCCGCGCCTCCCACAAGAACCAGGTGCGGTAGGTCCCGGCCTCGTCGTTGCGCCAATGTCGTATCAGATCTCCGACCCAAGCCTGGTCCATTCCTACCTCACTCCAATTCTTGTTTCTTCGCCGCGCCATGCCCGATCGACAGGCACCCTCGATGAGGAAGCTGCCGCACGGCTAGAATGCTGATTTCGGCTTGTCCTTGAAATCGATGAACCGGACACCGATGCGTTTTTCCTTGCGCCAGATCACGCGGCAACGGCGGCCGCCGCCGTCCATTTTAAGCACGATTGATTCTGGGATTCCGACCGGCGACGCCACGTCGAGCGATGCGCC